>DAIRTY010000106.1:0-7059 GCA_036803645.1 Acidobacteriaceae bacterium
TCGGGGGAGCGGGTGGGTGTGCGCTTCTGCTTGGCGAGGGTGGCGCGCTTGGTGGGGAGAGCTTTGCGCTTGCGCGGGGCTGCCTTACCAGTTACCGCTCCGGTGGTGGGCGTGGTGCGCGGGGCGCGGCCCTGCTTGGGGCGGGTGGATGCCTGACGATGCTTCTTGCCGAGGCGTTTTCGGTCGTCGCGTTGCGCCATTGTGAGTGCCTTCCGGGAGACGCGATGCGCCTGTGTCCATTATAGGGAGGGGGCGAGGGAAGGCGTGATTCAGACGGAATCTCCCCTACGCGGCTTGTTTGCGGTACGTTGGAGGCTTTGCTGCGGGGCGTTTTGACTTAGTTGGGCGCGGCTTGCGCGGGCGGAGCCTGGGGGCGTCGATGACAACCAAGGACGAGCCTTCTACTTTTTGCAGGTAGGTTACGAGGTCGAAGAAGTTGGTGATGGTGGGGTTTCCCTTGGGGCCGAGCATCTGCATCAGGGTCTTGGAGGAGCGTCCGACGGCCTCGCCCAGCGCGACGAAGCCGACCGTTCCGTTGATGTACTTGCGCAGGACGGATTTTCCGGTCTCGACGTCGCCGGAGACGACGCAGCCGACCGCTTCGCGCAGGAAGGCCCGGCGATACTCCGCGCTGTTCTGAAGGTCTGCACGAACGGTTTCGTTGAAGTCCCTTGTTGTTCCCATCTCAGCTCCGTTTCCCTTGCTTGTATTGCTTCCAAAGCATCTTTGCCACGGCGATGTCGGACGATTGCCGCTGCTTGGTTCCACCGGCGAGCAGAAGCACCAGCGTCTCGCCATCCATGCCGCAATAAACCCGATAGCCGGGGCCGAAGTCCAACCGCAACTCCGCGACGCCGGCGCCAACGCTCTTCATGGCGGATGTGTTGCCGCGCTCCAGTCGATCCAGAGCCACGTCGATGCGCGCACGCGTGGTGGGGTCCCGCTTGGCACGCCACGCGCCGAAGTGATTGCGTCCGGCGTTGTCGATGTATTCGCGGACCTGGATCATGGATTGATAGTAACATATATTATACCAAACGGCAAGACATGTTTCGGAGGCGGGAGGTGGGAGGCGGCTCCGAAGCAGATTCCTCCGCTGCGCTGCGGAATGACAAGCAAAAAGAACAGACAGAGGCAACGGCGAAATACAGAGATTCTGGCTTCGCCAGAATGACGACGCGATTGTGACGACGTGAGGAAGGCGACATGAAGCTGACGGCGGCGTGAACGAGGCGTGGGTGGCTGCGCCGCTGGCGGTGTGGAGGCGGGTGCGCGGCGATATACTGGGGTGTGGAGAAGACTTTTTATATCGAGACGTTTGGATGCCAGATGAATGCCCATGACTCGGAGAAGGTCATTGGGACGCTGGAGCATGAGGGATACATGCGGGTGCGGGATGAGGCCGACGCGGGGCTGATCCTATATAACACCTGCTCGATCCGCGACAAGGCGGAGCAGAAGGTCTTCCACCGGCTGAATGAGTACAAGCGGCTGCAGGGCGAGGGGAAGCGGTTCGCCGTGCTGGGATGCGTGGCGCAGCAGGAGGGCGAGCGGATCTTTGAGAAGGCTCCGTATGTGTCGATTGTGTCGGGGTCGGCGAGCTATCGGAAGCTGCCGGAGATGCTGGCGAGGCTGGAGGCGGGCGAGCGGCGGATTACGGGGCTCGACGACCGGCAGACGGAGGAGACCTTCGATACTGAGTTTACGTCGCGGACGAATCCGCATCGCGGGTATATCACGATCGTGGAGGGGTGCGACAAGTTCTGCGCCTACTGCGTGGTGCCGTATACGCGGGGCAGGGAGCGGTCGCGGGCTTCGGCGTCGGTGATGGCGGAGGCGCGGCGGATGGCGGATGCGGGGTTCACGGAGATCCAGTTGCTGGGGCAGAATGTGAACTCGTACCGCGACCCGACGGAAAAGATGAGTTTCGCGGAGCTGCTGGCGGCGGTGGGCGGCGTCGTGGGGATTCGGCGGGTGCGGTTCATGACCTCGCATCCGAGGGACTTTACGCGGGAGATTGTGGCGGCCATCGACGCGGTGCCGACGCTGTGCGATCATGTGCATCTGCCGGTGCAGTCCGGCTCGACGCGCGTGCTGGCGGCGATGAATCGCGAGTACACGCGGGAGTGGTACCTGGAACGGATTGCGTGGATCAAGGCGGCGCGGCGGGAGATCAGCATGACGAGCGACATTATCGTCGGGTTCCCAGGGGAGACGGAGGCGGAGCTGGAGGAGACGGCGACGCTGCTGGAAGAGGTACAGTACGACGCGGTGTTCTGCTTCAAGTACTCGGCGCGGCCGAACACGCCGGCGATTGCGATGGCGGACTCGATTGCGGAGGAGGAGAAGTCGAGGCGGCTGCAGATGTTGATGGAGCGGCAGCGCGAGGTCCAGCGCAAGAACTACGCTCGTCACCTGAGTGAGGTGATGGAGGTGATGGTGGAGGGACACAACACGGCGCGCGGACAGGTGGTGGGTCGCAGCTCGCAGAACAAGACGGTGAACTTTACGGTGAAGCAGCCTATACTTCCAGCGTTGGGGAGTTACAGAATGGTACGGATTACCGAGACGTTTCCCAATAGTCTGGTGGGCGAGGCTGTAGCGGGTTGAGGGGGTGGGCGATGAAGACGGCGAGTGAACGCGGGGAACCAGCGGCGGCGGCGATGGCCGAGGTGGAGGTACAGATTCGCGGGTTGATGATCGATCCGCTGACCAACATGCCGATTGTGGTGCTGAAGGATGTGGCGAGCGATGCGGTGCTGCCAATCTGGGTGGGGATCTTCGAGGCCAATGCGATTGCGCTGGAGTTGGAGAAGGCGGCGACTCCGCGGCCGATGACGCATGACCTGATGCGCAATATGGCGCGCGGGCTGAATGCGGTGGTGCGCAAGGTGGTGGTGAGCGAGCTGAGAGACGACACGTTCCTGGCGTTGATCTGGATGGAACAGGACGGCGAGATGGTGGCGATCGACGCGCGGCCATCGGATGCGATTGCGCTGGCGCTGCGGTGGGACTGTCCGATCTATGCCAGCCGCGCGGTGCTGGATAACGCGAAGCAAGTGGCCGAGGGGCCGCAGAATGCGAGTGGGGAAGAGATGCGTCGCTGGCTGGAGAACCTGAACGACGACGACATGGGGCGGTACAAGATGTGAGTGGTAAGGGATCAGTTGTAAGTGATAAGGGATCAGTGGTTAGGCGGACTCGGTGGGGTCTGGGGGAATGCGGGTGAGGGAGTGGAGGAGGGTGTCCCACTGGTCGCCGTAGCGGTCCCATCCGCCGAGGTGGCGGACACGGGCGAGGGAAGCGGCGGAGATGCGGGCGCGGAGGGCGGTGTCGTCGGCTAGCTGCTGGAGGCGGAGGGCGAGGGCGTCGGTGTCGCGGTCGGGGACGATGAAGCCTTCGACGCCGTCGGCGAAGAGGTCTTCGGCCCCGGTGGCGGCGGTGGCGACGACCGGGCATCCGCAGGCCATGGCCTGGCCCTGGACGAGGGCGAGGCCCTCCTCGACGCTGGGAAGGACGAGGACGTGGCTGCGCGACATGAGGCGTGCGAGCTCGGGCTGGGGAATTGATCCGATAAAGGTTACATTCTCGGTGGGGAGGGTTGCGAGGAGCGGGCGAAGGTCGTTCTGCACGCTGCCGGCGAGGGTGAGGTGTTTGCGGGGATGGCGCAGGCGGGCGAAGGCTTCGAGCAGGTAAGGGATGCCTTTGCGCAGGCCGATCTGGCCGGCGAAGAGGACCTCGAAGGAGCCGGCGGGGGGTGGTTCGGTGGGAGTGAAGCGGTCGAGGCGGACGCCGTAGGGGATGACGTGGACTTTTTCCGCGGGGACGCCCATGGCAAGGAAGGAGCGGCGGGCTACGTTGGAGGGGACGGTGATGGCGTCGGCGAGGGCGTAGATGGCCTCTTCGCGGCGGACGATGTGGTCGGGCGGAGGAGTGTAGGGAACGCGCCAGCGGCGATGCTCCTCGGCCATGACTTCAAACTGGAATCGCTGGTGGGTTGAGCCGCGGTCGCAGATGAACTTTCCGCCGCGCGACTGGACCAGTGGGCCGGTGGTGAGGCCGGCGCCGGAGATGGCGATGAGCGCGTCGCAGGGTTCGATGCGGCGGCGGAGCCATGCGTCGAAGGTGTCGGAGCCCCACTGGTTGAAGCGGCCTTCCAGCGCGGCCGGGTAGAAGCCGGTTTGGCGGAGCAGGTAATCGGTGGTGTGGATGAGAGGAAAGGTGCGTACGAACTCGCGGGGCAGACCTTCGCGCTTGAGCCGCGTCCAGGGCCAGGTGGAGTAGATGCGGCGCAGATGGTTGCGCTGATGGAGCTGGTGCGCAAGCTCAAAATGGTGGAAGACGCCGAAGACGGCCTGAGTGATCTGCATGATTTTCCTTGGGCAAGATTAGCAGACTTGTGATTCGGTCCAGCCGCAGAGGTGGGCGACCTGCTCTGCCCACTCGTCTTCGGTGGGGAGGTGGGGTTGCGGGGCGGCGTGGCGGCGGCCATCGAGGATGCCATCAATGGCGGAGGCGAGTGCGGCGGTCATGCGGTCGGGGCCTCCGGTGAGGACGGTGGCCCAGGGGGTTTCGAGGAGAATGTCGGAGACGCCGGAGTCGCGGTGGAGCAGGACAGGGATGCCGCGCTGGAGACTCTCGATGGCGGGAATGCCATAGCCCTGGAGGGCGGGCATGAGGAAGAGATGGGCCTGATGGTAGAGGGCCTGGAGTTCCTGATCGGGGACGAAGCCGTGGAAGTGGACGCGGTCTGCGATGCCGAGATGGGCTGCGAGTTCGGTGAGCGGGGCAAGCTGCGGACCGGAGCCTGCGAGGTCGAGTCGCCAGTCTGTCCACGAAGAGAGCGGCGGCGGGGTGGCTTCCAGCTCGGCGAGGGAGCGGAGTATCCAGTCGATGCGCTTGTTGGGCTCGATGCGGCAGACCGAGAGCAGACGGAGAGCGCCGCCGGGCTGGACGGGGCGGATATGGAAGAGGCTTTCGGGGTCGGAGGTTGTGAGGCCGCCCATGCGCACGAGGTTGGCTTCGATGTGGAAGTCGTGGAGACACTCGGCGCGAAGGAACTGGCTGGTGACGATGGTGTTGCCGCCACTGGAGAGGCCGTGGGCGATGATGCGGTTGGAGACGGCGATGCGCAGGCGGCCCTTGAGGTTTCGCGTGGCGGCGTCGCTGAAGAGCGAGGGCGTGTCGTGCATCAGGGTGTGGAAGCCACGCAGTCCGGCGAGCGTGGCGTGCAGCGCGGCCTGGTAGCCGGAGGCAAGGGGATGAGGCGAACCGGCGGGGAGGGATTTGAAGTAGCGGCGGAGGGCGGTGATGCGATGGCGCGCGCCAATCGCATTGAGAACGACGATGGGGAGCGGGTGGGTTGCGAACTGCGCGAGGTTGCAGTGGTCGGCGTAGGTGACGATGTGGCAGGGGAGATTGCGCGTGTGCAGCCAGCGGGCGAGGGCGAGGACACTGCGCTCCGCACCGCCGAACTGCTCGATCTCGGTGATGAGAATGGGGCGGGAGCCGGCGGTGGGGGTGGGCTGGGTCATGGGTTAGCGCGGGTCTTATCTTTGCGCGAGGGCGTCGAGGCCTGTGAAGAACTCGGGGAAGGAGATGGCGGCAGATTCGGCGCCGTGGATCTGGGTGTCGCCGGTGGCGCGGAGGGCTGCGATGGCGAAGGCCATTGCGATGCGGTGGTCGGAGCCGGAGTCGATCGATGCTCCGTGGAGGGTTTGATTGCCGGGGATTTCGAGGCCGTCGGGGTTCTCGGTGAAGGTGGCCCCCATGGCGCGGAGATTTTTGGCGACGAGCGCGATGCGGTCGGACTCTTTGACGCGAAGCTCCTGGGCGTCGCGGATAATGATGCCAGTGGATGTGTAGGGCGCGATGGCGGCGAGGACGGGAAGCTCGTCGATGACCTGCGCAGTGAGAGGGCCGCTGATGAGGAAGGGAGTGGTGGACGGCGCGGCGGCGGCTGAATTGACCTGAATGGTTCCGATGAGCTCGCCGTGACGCTCTTCGACGGTGAGGATTCTGATCTTGCCGCCGAGGGCGGTGATGACGTCGAGCAGAGCGGCGCGGGTGGGGTTCATGCCGAGCGAATCGAGGATGAGGTTGGAGTCTGGGAAGAGAAGCGCGGCGCAGAGGAAGAATGCGGCGGAGGAGATGTCGCCGGGAACGGTGGCGTCGATGGCTTTGAGCTTTTGTCCGCCGGGGATGGAGAGGCGGGCGGGTTGGTTCGGGCCGCGGGCGTAGGTGCGGGTGAGGGTTGCGCCGAAGGCGAGCAGGGCGTGCTCGGTGTGGTCGCGGGTGAGGATGGATTCGGTGAGGGATGTGGTGCCTTCGGCCTGGAGGCCGGCGAAGAGGATGGCGGTCTTGACCTGGGCGGAGGGGATGGGAGTGGTGAAGTCGATGGCGCGGAGCGGAGTGCCGTGGATGGTAATCGGAGCATGTCCATCTGTTAGATCAATTGCCGCTCCCATTTGACTGAGAGGATTACGGATGCGCTCCATTGGGCGGAGGGTGAGGGAGGGATCGCCGATGAGTGCGAAGGTGTGCGGGTGGGAGGCGATGAGGCCGGACAACATGCGCATGGTCGAGCCCGAGTTGCCGCAGTCGAGGGGCGCGGCGGGTTGGCGGAAGGCACCGGCGACGCCGGTGATCTCAATGGTGTTGTCGGGCTTGCGGAGGACTTTAGCGCCGAGGGATTCCATGCAGGCGAGCGTGCAGTGAGGGTCGGCCCCGGTGGAGAAGTTCGCAAGGCGCGTGGTGCCTTCGGCGAGGCCGGCGAGCATGGCGTAGCGATGCGAGATGGACTTGTCGCCGGGGACGGTGAGCGAGCCTTGCAGGGAGCGGGCGGGGCGGATGAGTTGTGTGGACATTCGTGTATCAGTGTAACGCGGGGAGGGTGGGGCGCACGGCCTGGGGCTAAAGCCCTTCCTTCTATAGGCCGCTATTCGTGGGGCTGAAGCCCCACGCTCCCTCCGAAGAACAAGGACAGAGACAAATACGGAGATTCTGGCTGCGCCAGAATGACGAGCAGGAACGAGCAAAGTCGAAATGCGGGGATTCTTC
>DAIRTY010000107.1:0-6964 GCA_036803645.1 Acidobacteriaceae bacterium
GTTTGTTTTAGTTCGTCATTCTGGCGAAGCCAGAATCTCCGTATTTGCCTTTGTTGCGCCGCTGCACCTTCAGGAGAACCGATGCAAGCCACACCGAATGAATGCTTTCCAGCAACTCGCACAGAATCAATCTTTTGCCGGCGCCACCCGCGCCATAGCCGCATTTTCACCCATAACCCTTATGTCCTGAATATTTTATCCGCAACCTCAACGCAATCAATCTTTTGGCCAGCCACAGCCCGCGCAACCGATTGATTCCAAACCGCTTGCTCCTAAATCATTTATTATGTAAGTTTTCCCTGTGGCCACCACATAACAATCCACTTACGCACCCATCCTCCGCCAAGGGGGATGGCAGGGGGAGGGGGAGAACGAATTGCGAACAAATAACGTACAAACAGCGTTACCGCTCCACTTCAATCTCCAGATGCGATGGCCACTTCGCAGAGCCGTAGATCGTCATCGTCTCAGCCTTGTACGCGCTCTTTGGCGCGACCATGATGTTCGGCACATAGGTCTGCGGATTGCGGTCGTACAGCGGGAACCAGCTCGACTGCACCTCAACCATGATTCTGTGCCCCTTCAGAAATGTGTGGTCCACGCCGTGCAGACTCCAGCGAAACTCGTTGATTGCGCCAGGAGTGAGCGGCGCAGGCTGCTCGAAGCTCTTGAGATACCGCCCGCGGAAGATCTCGTCGGCAACCATCAGTTGATAGCCCGCATCGGGCGCAGCCGGGTTTGCTCGCTGGGTTGGTGCAGCCGCGTCGTCTGGATAGACATCGATCAGCTTGACGATCCAGTCCGCATCGCTTCCCGTGGTCGCGGCGTAGAGGTCGGCCAGAACGTCGCCGGTAATGGTCACATCGTGGTCGAGAGTGGGCAGTGTGAAGCTCGCCACGTCCTTGCGCCCGGTCACAAAACGCTGGTCCTCGACCAGCCATGTGGTCCACTTCGAGCCCTTTGCGTAGGTCGATTGGATCGGCAGATGACGGTAGGGAACCGGATCCGCTGGATTCGACACATAGGCCGCTGCCACCGCCTCATCATCGCTTGCGGGAGCAGTAAAGCTGAGTTTCTTGCCCGGTTCCAGATAGAGCCGCGCAGGTTCAAAGCCATCGGCAGGGGGCCAGACTTTATATCGCATCCATCGGTTGACGCCGGTCCTGAAACTTGCGACTGTTTGCCCATCGATATTCGTCAGTTCAAACCGACCCTGGTCCTTTAAATAATCTTCAAAGAACGGAGCTTCAAATCTTTTGCGAAATTCTGTCCCGGTCGGTTCGCCGAAGTCCAGTCTGCCAAACTCCGATCCCAGCCGCCGCGCCGTGCCTTGCCAGCCGCCGTGGTTCCACGGTCCAAGTACCAGATAGACATTGTCATCGTGCTGCTTCAGCGCGGCGTACTCGGCCTGTGTGCCCCACATGTCCTCCTGGTCCCAATAGCCGCCAACCTCGAGAGTTGGCACTTCAACGCTTGCAAGCCGATCTTCGACCCCCATTGCATGCCAGAACGCGGTGTACGACGGCTGGCTCAGAAAGGCCTTCGCTGTGGGCAGATCGCTCATCTTTGGAACTGTTGCTACAGCGCCGGCGAAGTTGTCGTGGAGTAGAAAGAAATCGTACATGTCTTGCTTCATGTCCACAGTCGCATCGGTCTTCTGCGCCTCCATCTCCTGCACATAGTCGAAGCCGTAGCTCTCGCGGAAGGCGCCGTTGTGGAAGAAGTCGTCGCCCATCCACACGTCGGTCATCGGGGCCTGCGGCGAGATGGCCTTGACCGCCGGATGCGCGCTGATCCCCGCCATGATGGCTAGAAAGCCGTCGTACGAGAGGCCGAAGACGCCCACGCGGCCATTGTTGCCGGGAACATTCTTCAGCAGCCAGTCGACGGTATCGCGCGCATCGGTTGTCTCGTCCACGTCGCTCGCGCTGTTGTGCGCCATGATGGGCCGGTTCATTACGAACTTGCCCTCGGACTTATAACGTCCGCGGATGTCCTCGTAGACAAAGATGTAGCCGCTGGCGGCCAGTTCGGGCTTGTCATGGTTGACGCTCTGGGAGTTGAAGTCGTCCACACCGTAGGGCGTCCGGGCGAGCAGAAACGGCAGGCCAGCGGAAGGGACACCGTGCAAATCCGCCGGTCGCAGAATCACCGCGTGCAGGCGCACGCCGTCGCGCATGGGTAGCATCGCCTCCTGGCGCGTGTACTGGCGGAAGTGGTTGAGCCGCGTCCCCGCTGCGCTGAAACGCCTCTCCTCGACCAGCGTGCTGCCATCGCTGTCGAGCACAAACTTCAGCCCGCAGACGGCGCCCGACGCATCGCGCAGAAATACCACATGCGCCTGCGGCGACCCGATCCGAAAGCTGTCCACAGCCCCAGGCACCGTCTCTGGAGCCAGCCTCTGACGCTCTCGCCGCTCGCTCTCCTCGTAGAGAACGCCGCCGTCGAGATAGACCGCGTTCACCTGATCCGGGTTGGAGGTGCTGCGATACTGCCCGATGTATTGAGCAAGATCAGCACCCGCGGCAGAGTTCACGCCAGCGGCATGATGGGCGCTCGACGACTGAGTTGGCTGCGCGAGGGACAACACCGCAGGCATCTGCGCGCACAGTGGCCGGACGCCAGTACCAAGTGCCAACAGAGCAGCCGAGACAGTGGCCAGCAGAGCTGTGGTGAGACGCCTGACACATCGACGCGCTAGCGCATCCCTGCACGGGCGACTGACCGGGAAAACACCTCTGCAACACAACTGAGTCGAACTCACTGGATGGAACTCACCTGCATCGAACTGGTTCGAAAGACTACGCCGGAGGCTCCGGGCTGGGCGCGCTCTGGAAGTTAATCTGCTTGTGCGCGCCGTCGCAGAATGGCCGATTCTCGCTGGCGCCGCAACGGCACAGCGCCACGACCGGCTTCCCGGTCAGGTCCCACTGTTTGCCATTGAGATCGCTCAGCGCAAACGCTCCCTCGACCAGCAGCGGGCCGTTGGGGCGAACGGTTATCTTCACAGGTTCAGACATAGATGGACTCACTCCTCGATCAGATAGGCCGGAGACCGGCAAGCCTCAGCATAGCAGCAGAGTTCGATTCACAGCAGACAGCTTTGTGAACTTTCACCTATGGACTGATAAGAGCAACGGGCGTTTTGACGGAATACAAACTACATTCGCGCAATCAATCTACATTAGATGGATTGCGTCCACATCGAGGATGAGGTCGCGGCGCGGGATGGCCTGGCTCTCCGCATAGGCAAGCAGAGCGCGCAGCGTGCGGCCAAGAACATCGCGCCGCTCAGCCTTGAGCACAAAGTGGAAGCGGTAGATGCGCTTGAGCCGTGCAATCGGCGCGGCTGCCGGGCCAAGGACGCGTACCTTGTCGAGATGCGTGGAGCCGAACCAGCGGCCCAGCGTCGCAGCCAATGCCGCAGCCTCTTCGAGCGTCCGGCCCTGAACGATGACATTGGCAAGCACGCTCGATGGCGGGTAGTGCATCCAGCGGCGGAACTCGAGTTCCTTGGCCACAAAGCCCGTGTAATCGTGTGTTGCCGCGCACTGAATCGCGTAGTGTTCGGGATGATACGTCTGCACCAGAACACGGCCAGGAAGTTCTCCTCGGCCCGCGCGGCCAGAGACTTGCGTGAGCAGTTGAAAGACGCGCTCGGCGGCGCGGAAGTCGGGCAGGCCGAGTGCGGAATCCGCGCCCACCACGCCAACCAGCGTGACTCCGTGAACGTCGTGGCCCTTGGCGATCATCTGCGTGCCAACGAGCAGATTGATCTCGCCTGCGTACAACCGCGTCAGCAGGCGTTCCATGTCGCCGCGTCCGCGCACGGTGTCGCGATCCATGCGGCCGATGCGTGCATTGGGGAACAGCTCCTGAAGGCGCTCCTCGCCCTGCTGCGAACCTGCGCCGAGGTAGAAGAGATGCTCGCTCTCGCACTTTGGGCAGCGCCTCGGAACTGAACGGCGAAAGCCGCAGTAGTGGCACTCCAGCCGGTCGCCCGCATGCACATGCAGATCCGTCTCCGCTGCCGGTTTGTGATAGGTCATGGCGATGGCGCAGTTCTCGCACTCGATCTTCTCGCCGCAGCTTCGGCAGAGAACAGTGAACGAATAGCCACGCCGGTTGAGCAGAATCATTACCTGCTCGCCGCGGTCGAGCGTGGCCTGCGTCTCGGCAACGAGTTGGCGGGAAAAAATGTCTTCCTTGCCGGTCTCCTTGAACTCGGTGCGCATGTCGACCAGCTCGACGGTGGGCAGCGGGCGATCCATCACGCGCGTGCGCATCTCGACGCGCGTATAGCGGCCACGTACTGAGTTGGCCCAGCTCTCCAGCGAGGGCGTGGCCGAGCCGAGAACGACGACGGCGTCGTTGAACTTGGCGCGCATGACGGCAACATCGCGACCGTGGTAGCGCGGCGTCTCCTCCTGCTTGTAGCTGCCGTCGTGCTCCTCGTCGACCAGGATGAGGCCGAGGTTCACCATGGGCGCAAAGACCGCGGAGCGCGTGCCGACGACGATGCGGGCCTCGCCGCGACGGATGCGATGCCACTGCTCGGCGCGCTCGTCCGGTGTAAGAGCAGAGTGCAGCAATGCAACCTGTGAACCGAAGGCGGCGAACATCTGCCCCGTCATTGCTGGGGTTAAGCCTATCTCTGGAACAAGAAGAAGCGCGGAGCGCCCTGCGTCCAGAGCGCGCTGCATTGCGGCAACGTAGACCGCCGTCTTGCCCGATCCGGTAACGCCATAGAGCAGCAACGGCTTGAACCCGCCCTGAGACATTGCGGCAGCGATGGACGAGAGCGCCTCCATCTGCGCCTCGTTCAGCGCGTGTTCATGCGCGGACTTTTTTCCGTTGGCGGGAAGACCACCGAGATGAAAGTCTTCCGGCGCCTCTTCGATGACAACCAGCCCGCGCTTGACCAGCGTGGCCAGTGTCGAGGCGGGCACGCCGAGCTCGAGCAGAGCCATCGACTCGCGCAGATCGACCACGCGCATCCGCCCGCCCACAGCGGCAACCTCGGCGAGAATGGCGGTCTGGTTCTCATTGAGCTTCGGGATGCGCGCGTCCGCAACCAGCACGGCGACTCGTTCGGTGCGTCTCGCATCGCGCTCCTCGGCGAGGGCTTCGCGCGTGAGCCATTTCTTCTTCACCATGCCGTCGAGCAGAGCCTTGTTGGCTTGCGTCGCAGAGCGTACCGCGGAGGCCTTCGCCGAACTGCCGTCGTTCAGGTATTTCAGCACCGAGACTTCGCGGCCCTGATCCTCAGCAGACAATCTAGATCTGCGCGAGGCGGCCTTCGTTGTTCCATCGAGCAACGTCACACCCTCGTCCAGCACGCGCTGTCCAGCCTCGGCAATGCGGTAGACGAAGTGGCGGCGCACCTCGGCGGCCAGCGGCATCATGCCACGGAGCACCTCGCCCAGCGGCGCAACGTAGTATTGCGCGATCCACTTCGCCAGATGCATCAGCTCATCGGAGAGCAGCGGAGCGTCGTCCAGCACCTGCTGCACCGGCTTGATCGCGACCGCGTCCGTGGGCCGTTCGTCATGCACGCGCACCACGACTCCCATCAGCCGTTGCCCGCCGAAGGGTACCAGCACGCGCGCGCCAATTGCAGGTTCGACCCCGTTCACCGTATAGGTGAAGGTCCGGTCCAGCGGCACAGGCAGCGCAACGTCGCAGAAGTTGGGCATCGCATCTGAGACTAACGCGCATCGCCATGCGAC
Source organism: Acidobacteriaceae bacterium (assembly GCA_036803645.1). Lineage (GTDB taxonomy): Bacteria > Acidobacteriota > Terriglobia > Terriglobales > Acidobacteriaceae > Edaphobacter. Next base: position 5,730 of record DAIRTY010000107.1, read on the forward strand.
GCCACACGCCGGCAGGTCAATCGCATGTAGACCCCCCTCCCCCTAAATAGCGTAAAGTATTCAAAAGCTTCAAGTTAAGCTCGCGCTAAGCGCGTGAGACGTATTAAAAGCGAAGACCCGGCGGATTGGGCCGGGACTGTGTGTTTTTGCTTACTGATTTAATTATACGCGTTGGAGGGAAACTACTATGCCAACTTCTGAAAACTATTATGTTGTTTAGTTGGTGTAGGTTATGGGGAATTTGGGGGTTCGAGGGTATTGACAAGGGGATTTGCTGGGGTTTTTGCGGGGGTCGAATCCCACCCATCGCGATAAGACTGCGATGGATGGGGTGCCCGGTAAGGCCCCACCTTAGCCGCGATGCGACTGCGGCGAAGATGGGGGCACCCGGCGATTTTCCGGCTCGAGTTATGGGCTATGAGCTGTGTGGTATGAGGATGGAGCGGCCGGCGGTCGGCAAGGGCAAGGGCGGGGATTTTGTGGGAGAAAGGGGTGGAGCGTCGAGGTGGTGTGGGGTTCGTCGGGATCCTTCGACTCAGCCGCTCGCGATAAAGCCGTGAGCGGCTTCGCTCGGGATGACAGATTGATCGGTTGTGCGGGGAAGGACAGGCAACGGCAAGTGCCAATACAGAGATTCTGGCTACGCCAGAATGACGACTCTTGGAGATGCGCCAGAATGACGATTCTTGGGGGCTGCGCCAGAATGACGAACAGGCACAGGCAAGGGCATGGACAATTGAATAACCGCGATTTTGCCGGGGAAGGCAGAAAGAGTTCTCGATTCATGCGATTGACCTGCACGGGCCGTCCGGCAGCGGTCGAAGTGTCTCGCGCGATGCTATTCTAGTAAAGGTTCGCTGGGGACATTTGCGGACAATCCTATAGACAATTGAAGAGGTGTTTGGATGGCGACGGCGACGATCGAGAAGGCAGTTTCGGCTGGTGGGGCGGAGTACAAGGTTGCGGACATTGGCCTGGCGGAGTTTGGCCGGCGCGAGATCGACGTTGCCGAGCAGGAGATGCCTGGGCTGATGTCGATCCGCAACAAGTACGCCGCGGACAAGCCGCTGGCTGGCGTGCGTATCATGGGCTCGCTGCACATGACGATCCAGACGGCGGTGCTGATCGAGACCATGGTGGCGCTGGGCGCGGACGTGCGCTGGGCGAGCTGCAACATCTTCTCCACGCAGGACCACGCAGCGGCGGCGATTGCGGCGGCTGGCGTTCCGGTCTTC
>DAIRTY010000108.1:0-6928 GCA_036803645.1 Acidobacteriaceae bacterium
AGGACCACGCAGCGGCGGCGATTGCGGCGGCTGGCGTTCCGGTCTTCGCGTGGAAGGGCGAGTCGCTGGAAGAGTTCTGGTGGTGCACCAATGAGGCGATGAACTTCCCCGACGGCAAGGGCGGGTTGCTTGGGCCGCAGCTTGTGATCGACGACGGCGGCGATGCGACGCTGCTGATCCACAAGGGATACGAGATGGAGAATGACGCCGTGGCCGGGACGAAAGACTCGTGGGTGAACTCGCCTTCGGAGGCACACGAAGAGGATGTCATCAAGGCCCTGTTGAAGAAGGTGCAGGCCAAGTATCCTTCGCGCTGGTGCGATGTGGTGAAAGAGTGGCGCGGAGTCAGCGAGGAGACCACGACCGGCGTACATCGCCTCTACAAGATGTTGGAGCAGGGCAAGCTGCTGGTGCCCGCGATCAACGTCAACGATTCGGTGACGAAGTCGAAATTCGACAACCTGTACGGCTGCCGCGAGTCGCTGGTGGACGGCATCAAGCGCGCGACCGACGTGATGGTTGCGGGCAAGGTGTCGGTGGTCTGCGGCTACGGCGATGTGGGCAAGGGCTGTGCGGCGTCGCTGCGTGGGCTGGGCGCGCGCGTCGTTGTGACTGAGATCGACCCGATCAACGCGTTACAGGCTGCGATGGAAGGCTACGAGGTGACGACCATCGAGGAGACGCTGGGTCGCGGCGACATCTACGTCACCTGCACCGGCAATGTGGACATCATCACCGTCGAGCACATGCAGCGCATGAAGGACCAGGCGATCGTATGCAACATCGGCCACTTCGACAACGAGATCCAGATGGAGAAGCTGACCGCCGTTGCGGGAATCAAGAAGCTGACCATCAAGCCGCAGGTGGACAAGTTCACCTTCCCGGCGGGCAACAGCATCTTCGTGCTGGCCGAAGGACGGCTGGTGAACCTGGGCTGCGCGACCGGACATCCCAGCTTTGTGATGTCCAACAGCTTCGCCAACCAGACGCTGGCGCAACTCGACCTGTGGAAGAACAAGGACATCTACAAGGTGGGAATCTACCTGATCCCGAAGAAGCTGGACGAAGAGGTTGCGCGGCTGCACCTGGAGAAGATCGGCGTGAAGCTGACGACACTGTCCAAGAGGCAGGCCGATTATATTGGCGTGCCAGTCGAAGGCCCATACAAGGCGGATTTCTACCGGTACTAAATTTTCCGCGTTACGGCGTGGATTTCTGTCTGTTGTGGAGCCGTTGTTGATAGACTGAAGCATCCGATCACTCACTGCCAAGCGAACTCTAGCAAAGGAGACGCCTTGAAGCTGTTTGCCTGCGTGCTGCTTCTCTCCGGATTTTTCATTGTCCTCGCCTCCCTGGTGCTGCTGACATCACTGCAGCAGCGGTTTGCCTTTGTCGCGGCAGGATTTGGCGTCGAAGTTCTTGGTCTGGTTCTGCTCACGCAACGCTACAAGTCGATGACGGAGGAGCAGCGATGAACCTGGAGCTGAGCCTGTTTTCCATCCTGCTGGTTCCGTTTGCGGCCGCTGGGCTTGCGCTGATCCATCAGGGACTGGGACGCTCGCGCAGCGCGGCCCACGCCATGCTGGCTACCCTGTGCGCGCTGGCGGTTTCGGCGATTGTATTCGTCCTCTTCGGCTCTGCTTGGGCAGGTTCCATTGGTGCGGCAACCCATTCGTTTACGGCGGGCGGCGCGCACTGGGACTGGCTGGGCGCTGCTCCTTTCTTCGCGCGCGGCATCAGCTTCGATGGATCGGATGCGGCTGGCCTGAGCCGGTCGCTGGTGCTGTGTCTCGAACTCTTCGCCGTTGGACTGGCGGCGATCATCCCGCTGAGCGCGGGTGCGGACCGCTGGCGGCTGGGGCCGATCTGTCTCAGTAGCGCGTTGCTGGGCGGAGTGACTTTTCCCATCTTCGCGCACTGGGTATGGGGCGGGGGCTGGCTGGCGCAGCTTGCGGCAAACTTCGGAATTCCGAACTTCACCGACGCGGGCGGCGCGGGCGTCGTGCAGGTGGTGGGCGGGCTGACGGCGCTGTCGGTGGCGTGGATCGCGGGGCCTCGGCGCGGCAAGTACTCCGACGACGGAATCCCGGCGGCGATTCCCGGGCACAACATTGTGCAGGTACTCTTCGGCTGCATCCTGGCGCTGGTGGGATGGACCGGGCTCGACTCGGCTGCGTCGATTCTGTTCTATGGCGCTGGACCGCAACAGGTGGTCGGCGTGGCGATCAACGCGATGCTCGCGGCCTCGGCTGGATGCCTGGCGGCGGTGGCCATCACGCGCTCGCGTTACCACAAGCCGGACGCGTCGCTGAGCGCGAATGGATGGATCGCGGGGCTGGTGGCGGGAAGCGCGTCGTGCGCGATGATCTCCCCGGTGGCCGCGATCTTCATTGGGCTGGTTGCGGGCGCACTGGCGACAACCACGATCGAAGTCTTTGAACTGCGGCTGCGCGTGGACGATCCGGGCGGCGCGGTCTCGGTCCATGCGCTGGCGGGTATCTGGGGGCTGATCGCGGTGGGACTCTTCGGGCACTTCTCGCAGGGAACGCGCGGAGGCCATCTGCTGGCGCAACTGGTAGGCATCAGCGCGCTGCTCGGCTTCATGCTGCCGCTGATCCACGCGGGAAACCTGCTGCTCAACCGCTTTTCGACCTATCGCGTGGACGACGATGGACACCGGCTGGGCATGGACGTTCGCGAGCTGGGCGCGGGCGCTTATCCCGAGTTTGTGATTCACTCCGACGAGTTTGTGCCTCGATAGAGCGCCTCGCAAAAACTCCACTCCTCAGTGGTGGCGGGCGACGAGGAGGAGGAGGAGGAGGATGAGCAGGGGGATGACGACCAGGGTGGCGATGAGGAGATTGCGGTGGGCGGGGGGTGATTCCTTGCGCTTCCATGTGGAGGCTTCGGTGCGGTTGGCGACTCCGACCTCGTCCTGGTGCTCGAGGTCGTGGGCGAACTCGCGGGCGCTGGTGTAGCGGTTTTTGGGATCGCGTTCGAGGGCGCGGTAGAGTATCTCCTGGAGCTGCGGTGTGACGGAGGGCTGAAGCGTCATCGGCGGCGGGGGATAGTTGAGCAGGCGGTCGTTCATGACGGCGAAGGGATTGGGGCCGGTGAAGGGGACGGTGCCGGTGAGCATCTCGTAGAGCATGACGCCGAGGGAGTAGATGTCGCTGCGGGCGTCTCCGCGCTTGCCACGGACCTGCTCGGGCGAGATGTAGTCGGGGGTGCCGAGGCCTTGGGAGAAGTTGCCGAAGGTGAGGCGGCGGGCACCGGCGTTGGCAGCGATGCCGAAGTCGATGAGACGGATGCTGTCGTCTGCATCGACCATGATGTTTTCGGGCTTCATGTCGCGGTGGACGACTCCGTTGGCGTGGATGTACTCCAGCGAGCGGCAGATGCCGATGGTCAGTTTGACGGCGCGGTCGATGGGGAGCTTGGGGTGCTGCTGCAGGAGCTGGCGGAGAAGACGGCCGGGGACCCACTCCATGACCATGTAGACCTGGGTGCGGTCGGGGTTGGGGAAGACCTTCATGACGCCGGGATGGCTGAGGCGAGTTCCAATGTCTGCCTCGCGCTGGAAGCGCTCGTAGAGGGCTGGGTCGCACTCGACCTCGGGATGGGGGATTTTAATGGCGACCTGGGTGCCGGTGCGGGTGTCGATGGCGCGGAAGACGGTGGACATGCCACTGGTGGCCACCAACTCTTCGAGGTGGTAGTGGTCGAGCTGATCGCCGGCGTGAATGGTGAGGTTGGGAGCGAACATTTAGAGCAGCCGGTATGGGCGTCCACGGTAAAGACCCATGCGCTCTACTGAGCGTACACGAATCAACTGGACGCTGACATTATCGTATCCACCGGCGGCGTTGGCGGCGGCGACGAGCGATGCGGCGGCCTGATCGAGATTGGGCGTGGATGCGACGATCTGCTGGATGGCGTCGTCGGAAACGTAGCCGTGGAGGCCGTCTGAACAGAGGAGTAGGATGTCCGCGGGCATGATGTTGACGGTGATGGTGTCTGCGGCGACGAATAGCTCGCTGCCGAGGGAGCGGGTGAGGATGTGGCGATTGGCACCGGTGGCGGCCTCGGTCTTGGAGATAAGGCCGAGGCGGACCTGCTCGTCGACCATGGTGTGGTCGTGGGTGAGGGCGGTGAGGTTGCCGTTGCGGATGAGGTAGCAGCGCGAGTCGCCGACGTGGGAGACGACGGCGGAGTCGAAGCGGAGTGCGCAGAGGACCAGAGTGCTGGCCATGTGCGATCCGCCGGGGAGGATTGCGCCGCCGGGGTCGGAGTAACGGGCGTCGGAGTGATGGGGAGCGGCCTGGCCCTGGTCTACGATTGCGTGGTTTGCGTCCTGCACCAGGCGGGGGAGAAGGGAGACGTGCATGATGCCCTTGGGTATCTTGCGGAAGCCGGCCTGGACGGTCTCGACGGCGAGGCGGGAGGCGACTTCGCCAAGCTCCTGTCCGCCGACACCGTCGGCGAGGGCGAAGAGCCAACCCTGGGACTGGACCTGGGCGGGCGAGGCGGGAAGGACGTGGCCGAGGAAGTCCTCGTTGTGATCGCGCGTGAGGCCGGAATCGGAGAGTTCAGCGAATTCGAGATCGAGCATAGAGGATCGGCCGTCCGGTCGGCGGGGGAGCGCGGTGGGAGAAAAAACAGGGCGCCCGGCGGGGCAGAGTGCGCATCGCCGGACGCCCCAGGATTACGCCGCGTTACGGTTCTCCAGCAGGGTCGGCTTACCGTGAGCTTTCCCTATGCTGAGGAAGTGGAAGGCACCGTAGATGGCCCAGGCAAAGGCGATGCCGAGGGCAAGCAGCGGCTCCATCTTGGTGCCGTAGCCCATGAAGGGGCCAATGAGGTAGAAGGCCATGCAGCCGATGTTCGCCACGATACCGAAGATCGGGATCAGAGTATGGCGAATCACGCTGTAGTTGGGATGTTTCGCATAGGCGACCATGCAAGTCACACAGCTCAGACAGTAGAGCAGGAACGTGCCGAAGTTGGAGGCCAGCGTGACGGTGAGCAGAGAGTTGGGCAGAGCGGCCATCCGCTCATGCGTGGTGTAGCCGACGCTGGACCAGAAGCCCTGCGGGATGGAGGCGATAGCCGTGGCAGAGGGAGCTGCGCCGTCGCCAAAGGCAAGCACTACACCGATGCAGCCGATGACGGCGGAGATCGTCGCCAAGGTCCAGATTGCGCGGTGCGGGGTGAGGTTGGTGGCATGGAGGCCGCCGAAGTTGCCGCCGATTGCATTGTCCTTGCCCATGGCGTAGGTGACACGAGCGCCCGTGTTGATGCAGGAGAGCGTGGTGCCGATGAGCGCGAGGAAGACGGTGAAGGCCTCGCAGAGCATGAAGGTGCGGCCATGGCCCTGGCCGAAGAGAGCGTCTCCGACCATGACCATCATGTCTCCGATGGGCGCCGAGGAGGTACTGGCGGATGTCATGGGATAGCCGCTATTGAGGAAGTAGTTTGCGGCAAAGTACTCGAAGCAGTAGAAGACCGCTCCTTGCACCAGGAGTGACGTGATGACGGCGATGGGGATGTCTCGCTTGGCGTTCTTCGCCTCGCCACCCATGGCGGTGACGGACTCGAAGCCGACCAGGATGAGAATGGCGACCGTGGCCTGAATGAATATCCAACTGAAGTGGTGCGGGCTGATGACCGACTTCGCGTTGGGGTGAGCGAGGAAGTTGCCGGAGGCATCGGTTGCGTCGTAGCTGATGCGGTAGGGAACAATGTTTCCGGCGGCGTCCTTCTTGGGCAGGGGGACCTGGCTGGAGTCGCGCACAATGGTGTCGGACGAGACACCGTTGGTGACGACTGGAGTGGTCTGGAACTCGTAGGTATAGGCCTCTCCGCTGGTGGAGTCGAACTGGAAGGCGACCGATCCGGCGGGGTGGCTGGCGCGGTACTGCAGGGCGAGAACGGCAAAGACCAGAAGCGCGAAGACCTGAATGCCGTTGATGGCAAGGTTGACGGTCGTGGAACTGTTGACGCCGCGATGAGCAATGTAAGCGATAGCGAAGGCGTAGAAGATTGCGCCCGCCATCATGAAGAAGATTCCGGGGTTGGAGGCGCTCATAAAGTTGGGATAGAGCGTACCGACGATGTAGCCGGTGAAGATACCCATGACGCCAACCATGACTCCGGGATAGATCCAGTAGTAGAGATGGGAGGCCCATCCGACGATGAACTTGGAGATGCGGGCGTACTTCCATGCCTTGTCGTGGTTGAGGAAGGACTGCTCGGCAAAATAGTAGGAGCTGCCGGTGCCGGGGTAGAGCTTTGCCATCTCGGCGTAACAGACCGCGGTGGCCAGGCAAAGCAGCAACGCGCCAAAGACACCAGCCCACATGGCCGGGCCGGTAACACCCGTTGCGCCCTGAATGGCAAAGGTGAGCCAAAGAAATGCTCCCGGAGCTATCAACGCCATCGCGTTGCTAGTCAGTCCGGTAAGACCCAGAGTTTTTTTCATCTCGCCTGTGGATTCATTTGCCATGTGCTCTCCTAAGTGGGTCAATATCTCCAGCGGAAGCCGCCGGGTTGAAGAAGTTGTAAGTGGCGTTTCAATTCTGTAGAAGCAATCCTGATTCCAAACGACAGCTCTAGTAACCGGAGTTAGGTGAAATGGAGAAGAAAAACAAACTTAATGAGAAAAACAGGAAACTCGCGCGAGTAAAGAAGCAGAGGCTTCAAAACAGAGTGACTTGAAGCCTCTTTCAGTTGGTTGATGCAATGCACATGCAACCGCGAGTGGTGCAATTTGTGGCTTCCACTCACCCGCCGGAAAGACGGGCGAGTGGAAGGGGAGCTAGCGTTTGGGCCCGAAGAAGGCGATGAACCGTGCGAAGCCAGCGCCTCGATTTGGCTATTTTGTGATATTGCTGCCGAAGATGAAGCCGAATTCAAGTGCTGCCCGGAA
>DAIRTY010000109.1:0-5483 GCA_036803645.1 Acidobacteriaceae bacterium
AAAAGCGAAATACAGAGATTCTGGCTTCGCCAGAATGACGAAGTGGGTGGGTGTGAGAGAACAGACAACGGCAAGGGCGAAATGCGGGGATTCTTCGCTGCGCTCAGAATGACAAACAAAAGCAGATTCCTCCGCTGCGCTGCGGAATGACAAACAAAATGGGTCGAACGATGTTACGGGGTGACGGCGAAGGTTAGGGCGGATTTGGTGGCGTCGACGAGGACGTGGTTGGTGGGGCGGACGGAGCCGTCGAGGATTTTGATGGCGACGGGGATGCCGGTCCACTTGGAGACGACGGCGGCGATGTCTTCTTCGTCGACCTCTTCCTTGAGCATTCGGTTGGGAGCTTTGCCGTCGGTGGTGGTCGCGGATTCGGTGAGCTTGCGGAGTTCGGCTTCGGACTGGGGGATTTCGCCGTACTGGAGTTCGGCGGCGCGCTGGAGATTGCCCTTGCGGGTCTGCTCTTCGGCCTCGAAGCGGAGGGCTTCAAGGTGGGTTTTCAGTTCGGCGATGCGGCCTATGGCCCCGCGCTCCTGCTGCCAGCGCGCGCGGAGGGCCTTGGACTTTTCGCGGACCTCGGCGAGTTCCTTTTGCACGATCTCCATGCGCTCGCGGGAGGCTTCGTCCTTCTCGCGCTTGAGGGCTGCCTGCTCGATTTCGAGGGAGGTGGCGCGGCGTTCGAGGTCGTCGATCTCGGTGGGGACGGAGCAGCCTGCACGGCCTGCTGCGACTTGGCGGTCAACTTCTCCCACTTGAATGGCATGATACTTCCTTGGATGCGGATTGGACGGCGAGCGGATTTGGTTCGCGCTGCGCGTCTGGCTGAACGCAATTTGGAATTAGTATAGGGCACGGCAGGAGGCAGCTATTTGACGGAGAGATGGGAAGAATGAATGCGATTTTCCGGGGGCGAAGTGGTAATCTTGCGGCATGGAGATCAGGCTGAGTCCGGAGCTGGCGGCGGTGGTCGAGCGGGATGTGGCCGCTGGACGGTTCGCGAGCGTCGATGCGTACATCGCCGAGGCGATCGAGTTGCTGCACGAACGCAAACCGTGGCGGGATGAGTCGCTGGAAGAGCAACGCAAGGGATTGGAAGCTGCCTGGCAGGAGTCTGAGCGTGGAGAACTGATTCCACTCGACGAGTTCCGCAAAGAGATGCAGGAGATGAAGGCCGAGTGGGCTCCCAGTCGGAAGACCGCTTGAGCGTTCCGTTTATTACGCCGTCGGCGCGGCGCGATATAAAGTCCATCTGGCGATACATCGCACAGGATAGCGTTCACTACGCCGATCTGGTTGCGGATGCGATTCTGGCAACCTGCTACGCGACCGCAGAGCTGCCGGAGATCGGCCACGCAAGGCCGGATTTGACGCAGAGGAACATTCTGTTTGTCCCTGTCAGGAACTATGAGCGCTATGTCATAGCGTATGCTGCGGAGTCTAAGCCTTTGCGGATTCTGCGCGTTCTGCATGGCGCACGAGATGTACCGAGACTGTTTCGGTAATGCTCCAATGAACGGAATGAACCTTCTGCGCCTGTTCAGACAACGGCAAAGGATCGATGTGAAAGCGTTGTACATCCCACCCATCGCGATGAGGCCGCGATGGATGGGGCACCCGGCTGAAAGCTAGACCCCACCTTAGCGACGATAAGACCGTCGCGAAGATGGGGCACCCGATCTGTGAAAAAGCAGATTCCTCCGCTTCGCTGCGGAATGACAAACAAGGGGGCTGCGGAATGACAAACAAGGGGGCTGCGGAATGACAAGCAAATTGATCTACAGCACCACCGAATCGGCTAGTGGGGGCGGTCGGCCATGATGTCGTTGAAGGATTTGAAGAAAGTGGATTCGTTGCCCTTGGCGGTGGCTGTGCGCTGGGGGAGGACGCGCTCGACGCAGAACTCTTCGGCGTTGGGGTTGGCGGTGAGGAGCTGCATGACCTCGGCGATGTAGGCCTCGAGCGGCATGGCGCGCGGGTCGGTGGGCTTTGCGCCCATCAGAGTGGTGGCTACCCAGGGGGGGACCAGTTCGGCGACGCGGACCGAGGTGTCCTTGAGCTGGTAGCGGAGCGAGAGCGTGTAGGAGTGGATCGCAGCCTTGGTGGCGCAGTAGGTGGGGGTGAAGGCCATCGGGATAAACGCGAGGCCCGAGGTGACGTTGAAGATGGTCGCCGAGGGCTGTTTGAGCAGGTGTGGCAGAAGAGCGGCGGTCATGCGGATGGGGCCGAGCAGGTTGGTCGTAACGGTTGCCTCGGCTGTAGCGGTGGCACCCTTCAGGATGTCTTCGGAGCGCATGATGCCGGCGTTGTTGAAGAGGACGTTGAGCCCGGGGAAGTCGCGGGTGAGCTGGGCGGCAACGCTGGCGATGCTGGCGGGCGACTCGACGTCGAGGACGATGGAGTGGATGCCGGGGTTGGCTGAGGTGACGGCGTCGAGCGCGGACTGGCGGCGGCTGGCGACGATGACCTGATTGCCGAGCTGGTGGAACTGCTCGGCGAGGGCGCGACCGATGCCGGCGGCGCCGCCGGTGATGAGGATGGTGTTTCCGGTGAGATTCATATAGCTCCTGGTTCTCAGATGCATGTTGTCCGGTGCGAGGAAACTGCTGCTTTATGCAGTGTAAATGAGGTTAGGGATGGATTGGATGAACGGAGCATAAGAAGGATGCGAGGTGTGGCGGCGGTGGCGTATACTCCGGGACGCACGAAAATCAGCGATCCGGAGTCGATGCAATGAAGGCTGCCCACAGGTATTTCCTCGTCCCGCTCTTCCTCTTTCCGATTTTGTTCTTCACGATTCTGACTACTGCGTCGCAGGCGCAGGCACAGGCGCGTCCGTGGCAGCAGGTGACGGTGCCGTCGACCGCGGAGGTTGCGGCGAACTTCAAGGCGCCGCCGCGGGAGTATGGGGCGATCCAGCCGTTCCAGAGCTGGAACGGGGCGAACGCGGGAGAGAGGCGGCCGGGCATTGCGTATGACCCGGCAGAGGTTCGGGCGCGGATCTCCTACGACCTGGACCAGATGGCGGCGACCGGAATTTTTATCATCAACATGTCGCCGGGGCGGAGAGCTCCGGGCGAGCCTGCGTACCTTTCGCCGGGACACATGGACCAGGTGAAGTATGCCGTGGCCGAGGCGGCGAAGCGCAACATGCGGGTGTGGCTCCAGGACGAGAGCGACTATCCGAGCGGGTTTGCGGGGGGATATATCACGGAGCGGTATCCGCAGCTTGGGATGCAGGACATCGTCTCGGACATTACGGTTCATGTGGCGCCGGGGCAGGCGCTCGAGATGCCGGTGCCCGCGGACACGCTGGCGATCTGGGCGACGGAGACGGACCAGACGGGGACGATCAAGCAGGTGATCGCGATCCCTGTGCCGGCGGACAAGCAGTTGAAGTACCTGACACCGGCCGAGGGCACGACGCCGAACGAGCCGCGCTACACCTGGCAGGTGCAGTTTCTGCGGCATGTGTATCTGAGCTCGCCGACGCGCAACTTCAACCGCGCGGACGGGACACGGGCCAAGGACGCAACGTACACGATCATCGACTACCTGGACCCGAAGGCGACAGACGCCTACCTGCATACGGTGCATGAGACCTACTACGGCGCGGTGGGCGACCAGTTCGGCAAGACTGTTCTGGGCTTCTTTGGCGACGAGCCGGACTACAGCAGCGGGATTCCGTGGACGCCGAAGCTGCTGGAGAAGTTCAATGCGCAGAAGGGATACGATCTGGCGCCGTACCTTCCTTCGTGGTTCGACCGCGCACCGATCAAGGGGTCTGACCTGGCGCGCGCGGACTACGCCGACGTGTGGAGCGGGACCTTCAAGGACTCGTTCTTCGGCGAGCAGGCGAACTGGGCGAAGGCGCACAACGTGGAGTATCTGGTGCATCTGAACCACGAAGAGACGATGCTATCGCTGGAGCGCAGCGAGGGCGACTTCTTCCGCGATGAGCGGTATGTGGAGGTCCCGGGCATCGACAACCTGAGCCAGCTTCTGCCGAACCTGGTGCATGTGCCGGACGGGACATGGAACATCAACAACAACTTTCCCAAGCTGGCGAGCTCGGCGGCACATCTGTTCGGCAAGCCCAAGGTGTGGGCGGAAGACGGCGGCGGCGTGGGGCTCGACGGCAAGTACCAGATGGACTACCAACTGGTGCGCGGGGTGAATGCGCTGGAGATCCGGGTGCCGTGGTCGCGCGCCACCGCCGGCGCGCCGATCCCAACGACGCCACCCGCGGCGTCGCAGCAGGGCAAGATGATTGCGTGGTACGCCGACCGTGGCGGCTATCTGATGGCGATTGGACGGCCGGCAGCGCAGGTTGGACTGTACCATCCGGGTAACAGTATATGGATGGGCGGCGATGCGGCGACCGAGGCCGACCGCAGCACGACCAAGCTGGGCTGGCAGTTGTTCGAGCACCAGGTGGACTGGGACTACTTCGACGAGCAGTCGCTGAGTTCTGTGGCGACGATCGCGGACGGCGGCTTCAAGAACCTGAGCGGACAGGTGTATAAGGCGATTGTGCTGCCGTCGATGACGGTGATTACGCGCACCGGCCTGGCGCGCTTGCAGGAGTTTGCCAAGGCGGGCGGCAAGGTGATCTTCGTGGGCAAGACGCCGTCGCTGATCCTGGACAAGTCGTTCATGGACGCGAAGGAGAAGCCAGACCTGAGCTTCGCCACGCTGATTGAGGCTTCGGGCGACATAACGCCGGCGGTGCTGGCGGCGCTGCCCAAGCCGGATGTGAAGCTGGATGCGGCATTCCCGCGGCTGACGTACACGCATCGCGCATGGACCGACGGCGACATGTACTTCTTCTTCAACGAGAGCAACAAGGCGGAGTCTCGCGTGGCGACGATTGCGGGACACGGCAACGCGCAGGCGTGGGACCTGGCTACGGGCGAGATCCATCCGATGCTGGGCGCGACGGTCGAGGGGGATAGCGTAAAGGTTCCCCTGGTTCTGGGGCCGTATGAGGCGAAGGTGGTTGTAGTGGGACCGCTGCCCAAGGGGGTTGCCGGCTCACCGGAGCCATCTTTCGCAACGGGCGATGCGTTTGTGGCGCTGGACGGCGACTGGAAGCTGGACCTGAAGGGGAAGCAGTTGACCACTCCTCTGAAGCCGTGGGAGGAGCTGGGTACGGCATCGTTTGCGGGGCCGGCGACGTATAGCAGGCAGTTCACCGCAGACAAGGCGCCCAAAGGGAAGCATGTCTATCTGGAGATCGCAGATGTACACGACTACGCGAAGGTGACGCTCAACGGGAAGGACCTGGGCGCGTGTTCGTGGCAGCCGTATCGCTGGGACGTGACGGACGCTCTGAAGAAGGGGGCGAACGATCTGACGATCGAGGTGAGTGCGACGATCGCGGGACGAGGCGGGCCAGGCGGGCCGCCTCCGGCTGCTGCTGCTGCTGCTCCGGCTGCTGCTGCTGCTGCTCCGGCTGCTGCTGGTGCTTCGGCTGGCGGGGCTGC
>DAIRTY010000109.1:5493-6918 GCA_036803645.1 Acidobacteriaceae bacterium
GCAGGGGCTCGGCGTAGACCGACTGGAGTTGCTGGTGCCGCGGGTGCCGCGGGAGCTGCGGGTGCGCCCGCTGCTGGAACTCCGCCTGCCGGTTACGGCGCAGCAGGAGGAGGACGTGCGCCCGCTCCGCCGCCGACTTCGGGCATGCTTGGTTCCGTCAAGCTGGTGGTCCACTAACCGCAACCGGACGGCATACGATTCCACTTCACTCGATTCGAGTGGAGAGAGGAATCGTGTGCCGGCCGCCATCGAAATATTGAACGAACTCCATCGACCGCGAAAGCAAATAGGATAGGAGTGGCAGCCGCGCTGTGGAGGATGCGGCGGGCGAGGAGGGAGTGGCATATGCGGAGTGAGGTTCTGGCGATACAGGTGGAGGCGGCTGCGCGGGCGGCGGGGCTGGCGGTGGTTTCGAGCGAGACTGGCAATGAGGACGACGACAGCGGGACGACGAAGTTCCTGCTGGCGCTGGCTGGCGATGCGACCCCCAAAGATGAGAAGACGCTGTTGCTGGAGTTGAGCGAGCGGTTCGAGTTTGGGCGGCCCGATCTGAAGGACGGGGTTCGCGTGTATCTGGCGGAGGCGGCGAAGAGGCTGCGGAACCCGAGGCCGGAGTGCGCGCTGACGCTGCATGGGATTCCACTGAGCTTTGGGCGGTTTGGGTGGCCGTTCCATGAATCGACCTCGGGAGCGGACACGTCGCTTGTGCATGGCGAGGTGAGGCTGGAGGACGGCGGCGAGAGCGTGCTGCACGCGAAGATTGCCGCGTCGATGACGGTGACGTTCCGCGATGTGGTGGGGGCGCCGGAGCAGCCGTTTGCCGAGGGATTTGTGTACAACGCGGTGCGCAAGACGATGGACCAGGGACAGTTGGAGCTGGTGAAGAGCGGGAACCGGCAGCCGGTGCCTTTGACGACGCGGTTCTACAGCCCGAAGTACAAGACGTTCAACTTCAACGATACGAGCGAGGCGCAGCGGAGGGGATTTCTGGCGGGGAAGATCTATTGGCTGTCTGGAGTGCTGGGCAGAGGCGAGCCAGTGTGGCTGCTGGACCCGCGGGACGCGCAGTATCTGAATACGTCGGTGGAGGAACTGCGGAAGGCGGTTGGTGCGCTGGCGGCGGAGGGGTTGGTGCAGGCGGCGGAGGACACGGAGTATGGCGTGCCGACGGCGAAGTTGATGGAGCGGCGCGAGACGTATGAGGCGGAGTTGGCGCGGACGCTGGCGGCAATTCGACCGGCGTTCAACGAGGAGATGCGGCACGGGTTGACGAATATGTGAGCGGTGGGGAGAACATGCAACGGCAAGGGCAACAGCAAATACGGAGATTCTGGCCTTCGACTTCGCTCAGGCCAGAATGACGACGTGGGAGGGGTGGGGAGGGATTGGATGAGGAGTCGGGCGAGGGGGGGGGGGGCGGCTGGG
>DAIRTY010000110.1:0-6875 GCA_036803645.1 Acidobacteriaceae bacterium
GTCTCCCTCGCCTGCGCATGGTTGCACCTGAGACTATATGTCGATACGGCCTAGGCAGGGGGGCTGCCCCCCACTCACTGTTTTTCCTTGAACCTAACGAAGAATCCGTGCCCCATTCATCGCGTCTTTGTTTCATGCGATGAGTGGGTTTACCGCCAACTCTGCCTGCCCCCAAAGATTTTTTCCGCGAATTTCCCCGTAAAATCGCATGTCAAGCCCATCGATCCCAAAATAATCCCCTAACCCACACCATACCAATCACTTCCATCAGAAAAATACTTGGCATAGTAGTTATGTACCAACCTGTATAATTAAGGTAGTAATCAAGAGACAGAGAGGCCTGGCCAACCGCCGGGCCTTCGCTTTTAACTGTTCCCTATTCTCCGCAGGGTCTTCGCCTTTTATGCGTCTCACGCGCATAGCGCGTGCTTAACTTACATCTTTTGAACACTTTACGCTATTCACCCCAGGGGGGGTACACACAGCGACGAGCCCGCAACCGCAACCCGCGCTACTGTCCGCCGCGGGAGGCACGCGCCGCACGCGCAGCGACTACGGGCAACGGCCCCGGAACTCCCGTCGTGCGCAGGTACGCCGCCGCCGCGATCAGCCGCACCGGGTACTTCTTGTCCGCGAACAGCGGGTAGATTGCATTCGACGTGGCGTTGTCGCGGTAGTCGGCCAGCGCCTCCGCCGCAGCCGCGCGCACCACCGGGTCCTTATCCGCCAGCGCGGCCAGCAATTTCTTATGCACCGGCTCCGTCCTCTCCTTCGCGATCTGCTCGATGGCCGAGACGCGCGCCAGGTCGCCGCCGCTCTGGTGGATAAACTCGAACGCCGCAATCCCGACGCCGAACGGCCCCAGCAGCATCGCCGCGCCCTGCATCGCTCCCAACTGCGCCAGCATCGCCGGGTTGTGCAGGTCGTTGTCGATCCGGTGCTCGACCCCGTGCATCATCGTTGGCCCCGCGCTGCGTTCTCCATCCACCACCGCCACCAGGATGTCATCGCCGGAATGGTCGCCCATCTTCGATAGCGTCATCGCAGCGGTGAACGCAACCTGCGGCTGCTTGTCGTCCAGCAGGCTGCGTAGATTGGGCTCCAGGGTCCGGTCGCGGCTCAACCCCGCGGCCAGCGCCGCCGCACTGCGCACGTCCAGGCCCGGATCGGTCATGGCATCGGCGATCAGCTTCGCCGAGCGCGGGCTGCGCAGCAATCCCAGCGCCGTCAGCGCCTGCAGCCGCGTCTGCGTGTGTTTCGTATCGGTCGCCGCATCGGTCAGGATCTTCCACGCCGCATCCGTCCGCTGCCCGGCAGTCGCCGTGGACAAGAGCGACACCGCCGGAGCCTCCTCTTCATTGCCCGCCGCTGTAGGATTGCTCGCCGCCGCGCTGGCAGGCTTCGCGGGAGCACTTTGGGCCCCCCCCGCCGCATTCACCATGCAGGCAAGAGCGAGCAGATACAGCCCGCGCCACTTCCAGTTGAAGAGATTCTTACGCTCACGGTTGGCTGTAGATTTCATCCCTGTCTCCACGTTCCGATCCTGTCCATCTCGATCTGTCTGTCAATTGTGATGCGAAATCCTGAAGTTGCCGCTGGAGAATAGCAAGTAAGTTGTCGCCGGGATCAGAACTGGTTTGGATGGTCGTCTCCCGAAACGATAGTCGATCTCCCGCGTCCGGCGTTCTATTCGACCTGGAATCCGTACTTCGTCGCCAGGGTTTGCATCTCCTTCCATGTTGCCGTCGAACTGGACGGAACGGCTCCCCTTCCGGTTTGCACTGCGCTGAAAACACCATCCGGATTCTGCAGGCAGGGCACTGCAAACGCAGGCACCGTCGGGGTGGGCAGAGTGGGAACCGCCGTCTGCGGCGAACTGAAGTTCAGGGCATAGGCCAGGTTGTTGATGTCGCTGCTGCCATCTCGCGGTGTCAGCGGAGACAGGCCCCAGCGCCACTCAATCAGCTTCAGCACGGACGTATGGTCATAGACCAGCGAACTGATCAGTGGATTCTGCGCGTTGCCCCGGCTGAACGGTGACGCGATGACAACGGGCAGGCGGAATCCGAGCAGGGTCTTGCCATTGACGATGTCCGTGTCGACCGAGTTTGCCGCCGTAACGCGCGGCGGCGCGACGTGCTCGAAGAATCCGCCCCACTCGTCGAAGTTGATGATCATCACCGTGCTGGACCACGCGGGTCCGCTGGCGACGGCCTCGAACAAGTCATGAAGAAAGAGATCGCCCTCGCGAATATCCGCGTGCGGATGATCGTCGTTGCCCGTCCCGTCGTCCAGAATTGTGTAGAACGGGTCTACGAACGAGACCGCTGGCAGCGTGCCATTGGCTGCCTGCGCAAGAAACTCGCTGTGAAGTTTTGAAATTCCAAGATACTGCGCCGCCCACAACGTGAGATACGGAACATTGGAGTAATAGTAATTGTGGCTTACCCCGGCGGCTGCGAGCCGGTCAAAGATCGTCGGCAGCGAACTGATCGAAACGCTGTCGTCGGTGCGGTCCGTCTGGCCTGCGTACAGGAACATCCGGTTGGGGAAGGTTGGCCCAAGGATCGAGGCGAAGTAATGGTCGCAGGTGGTGTAGTTGCGAGCCAGCGCCGCATAAAAGGGAATGTCCGCCTCGCCGTAGTAGCCGATGCTGAAGATGTCGTTGGCCGTGTCGAGCAGGAAGCCGTCCATCTTGCCGCCGTCGTAGGCCACGCGCGATCCCGTGTAGGTGTGATCCGGGTCGTTATGCGGGCAGCCCGTGAAGTCGCCGGAGAGGGCGTAGCTCGCATGCGATGCGCCGCTGCTGTCCTTAAAGTTCAGCCCGGCCTGTTGACCCACGGCATTCGGCAGCCAGCCCAGGAAGTGGTCGAAGCTGCGGTTCTCCATCGTAACGACAATTACATGCTCGATACCCGAAGATGCTGGCGCGGGTAAGCCCGAATACGCCGGCGGAGTAATCGGACCGGAAGGCGTAACAGATGGCGCGCATCCCAGAACGACCGATCCCCCAGCCAGAAGCGCCTGCTTTGCAAAGTCCCTGCGACTCAATCCCATACCGCCGCCTGAACGGTCCTGAAACGACCGATTCGCCCTCTCCCGTACATTGGCTTAGATGCGTCGTTGGTTCCGGAATGTTCGATAATCGGGAAACAATCCAGAATGCGCAGTGCGAGCTTCGATCATCGTCGGGACATGTGGCCCGCAGCCGCATCTTGCAATCGGCCAAAATGCTAGACTCATTCCGTCCGCCAACACACGAGTCCCGGTCGCCTCTATGCTCTTCAAAGCCCGCAGCGCCGCCGTCTATGGCATCGACGCCCACATCATCGACGTGGAGGTCGACTTCTCCGGCGTGGTGATGGACAAGGAGATCTTCAACACCGTCGGACTGCCCGACGCCGCCGTGCGCGAGAGCCGCGACCGCGTTCGTTCGGCGATCAAGAACTCCGGCTTCGACATTCCTCCCACGCGCATCACCATCAACCTCGCGCCCGCCGACATCAAGAAGGAAGGCTCCGGATTCGACCTTCCCATCGCCATCGGCATTCTCGGAGCATACGGCGGGCTGCATATCAAGGACATCTCCAACTTCCTGCTGGTTGGCGAGCTCGGGCTGGACGGCACGCTGCGCGCCGTGCAGGGAATGCTGCCGATTGCGATTGCCGCGCGAGCCAAGGGGATCAAGAACCTCGTGATTCCGGCGTCGAACGCGCGCGAGGCCGCCGTCGTCGAGGGCGTCAACGTCTATCCCGTGCAGACGCTCAGCGACGTGCGTGAGCTGCTCAACTCCGCCGCGCTCGGCGGCATCAAGGCGACTCCGCTGCGCATTGAGGCCGCCAGCCTGCTCGACGAGCTGCAACACTTCCCCTACGACTTCAAGGACGTGCGCGGGCAACAGGTGGCCAAGAGGGCGCTAGAGGTCGCAGCCGCCGGTGGACACAACGTTCTGATGATCGGCCCGCCCGGCTCCGGCAAGACCATGCTGGCCAAGCGGCTGCCGTCGATCCTTGCGCCGCTGCGTTTTGAAGAGGCGCTGGAGACCACCAAGATCCACTCCGTCGCCGGCGTGCTGGACGCGGACCGCGGCCTGGTGACGCATCGCCCCTTTCGCTCGCCGCACCACACCATCTCCGACGCAGGCCTGATCGGCGGAGGAATGATTCCGCGCCCCGGCGAGGTCTCGCTGGCCCACAATGGCCTGCTCTTCCTGGACGAGCTGCCGGAGTTCCCGCGCAACGTTCTCGAAGTCCTGCGCCAGCCGCTGGAAGACGGCACCGTGACGATCGCCCGCGCGGCCATGTCGCTCAGCTTCCCCGCGCGTTTCATGCTGGTCGCCGCCATGAACCCCTGTCCCTGCGGCTACTTCAACGACAAGTCGCGCGAGTGCATGTGTACGCCGCCCATGATCCAGCGCTACGTCAGCAAAGTCTCCGGCCCGCTGCTGGACCGCATCGACATCCACATCGAGGTTCCCGCCGTGCAATACAAAGAGCTGCGCGGAGGCGCCTCTGCCGAAGGCTCCGCCGAGATTCGCGCCCGCGTCCTGGCCGCCCGCGAGCGCCAGCACGTTCGCTTCGCCGTCCCGCTGAATAGCCAGCCCGAACGCGGCAAAGCCTCGGCCAAGTCCGCCGCCAAGCCCATCTTCTCCAACTCGCAGATGAACACCCAGCAGATTCGCACCTTCTGCGAGCTATCCCCCGACGCAGAGCGCCTGTTGGAGCGCGCCATGCAGCAGCAGGGCCTCAGCGCCCGCGCCCACGACCGCATCCTCAAGGTCGCCCGCACCATCGCCGACCTCGGCGGCGAGGCCGACATCGCCGTCAGGCACATTGCCGAGGCCATCCAGTACCGCACGCTGGACCGCAGCTACTGGGCATAGCCCGCAGCGACCAGACCTGAACACTGAAATTGATGATTCCAATTGTTTTCCTAGGCTAGTTCCTACTCCTTGCGTCGGCGCGTACAGCCTTCGTTCTCTGGCGAATGGCCTCATGGACTTTTCCCCAGCGCCTCGCAACTTCCCATTTATGGAAGATTAATTTTCGCAACTTCCCAAAATAAGTATTGACTCAGCCAGATATACCGTTTATCTTTCTTATAACAAGTTGTTCCACGCTGGACAGTCCGCAAGTAAGGTTTTTGGGCGGGTTCACAGCAACGACGCCTCGCCTCGGCTCGTGTTAGTTCGCAGGAGTGCAACCCACTCCGAATTGCATGAGATGTCGATATATATCAAATGAGCGCGGGGCTCTGCGCCACATAGAAGCATTGTCTTAAGATCACGCTTCAGCAATAAAAATATTCTTCAGATAGACCGTAGCCACCTCCCGACTCCTTGCATCTCATCAGTTTAGGGTCTGGAGTTGGCGACCTCAGTACTCGCCCATTAGTTGCTTCAAGCCGTTTTGATTCATCAGTTTATAAAGTCAAGTTTAGACATCGGAGATCGCGCTTGCGGTCCGAAGCAAGTCGATGCCAGGCTCGACATTACCCCTTCGCCGCGACGAAACGAAAGGCACCTTTATGCGCTCAGACCTGATTTTTGGAGCACTCACTCACGTCACCAATCGCTACGAACTCTGTCAGCTTGCCTCCAAGGCGACCCGCAAGCTGCACAAACCCAACACTCGTGTCCAGGACACCACCAACGAAGTCTTCGATCGCTTCAAGGACACCATTCCCATGGACGCAGCCTCTGAGACGGCCCTCGACAGCCTCGAGGAACGCCGCGCGGCCTGACCCGCGCGGCCCTGCCGCCACTTCCCTGCAATGGAAGTCCATCTGCATCAACCCCCTCCCGTCAGCGTATAATTCATTTCATCCCATAAGCTGCTGCGGCACACCGCACGGCCCCTCTTTCTGCAAAGTAGGCCCTGTCAAGCGTTTCCCGCCCGGCAACTCCCCTCCTCAGTTCCAAATCCCCCCGAAAAATCAGGTAAATCTCAGGTAAATCATGACAATATCCGAACTTAAAGATCACAATATCGCCGAACTGACCAAGCTGGCCCGCGGCCTCGACATCGCCGGAACCAGCGGCCTCCGCAAGCAGGACCTCATCTTCAAGATTCTTCAGGCCCAGAGCGAAAAAGAGGGCCACATCTTCGCCGAGGGTGTGCTGGAAATTCTGCCCGACGGCTACGGCTTCCTGCGCTCGCCCGACTACAACTACCTGCCGGGGCCGGACGACATCTACGTCTCGCCCTCGCAGATTCGCAAGTTCGACCTCAAGACCGGTGACACCATCAGCGGCAACGTCCGCCCGCCGCACGAGGGCGAAAAGTACTTCGCGCTGGTCAAGATCGAGGCCATCAACTTCGAGTCGCCCGAGGAGACGCGCAACAAGATCCTCTTCGACAACCTCACCCCGCTCTACCCCGAGGAGCGGGTCAAGATGGAGACCGACCGCGAGCACATGTCGGGCCGCGTGATGGACCTGCTCACCCCGGTCGGCAAGGGCCAGCGCGGACTGATCGTCGCTCCGCCGCGCACCGGCAAGACCATGCTGCTGCAGTCGATTGCAAACTCCGTCACCACCAACCACCCGGAGATTGTCCTCATCGTGCTGCTCATCGACGAGCGCCCGGAAGAGGTCACCGACATGCAGCGCAGCGTCAAGGGCGAAGTAATAAGCTCAACCTTCGACGAGCCCGCCGCCCGCCACGTCCAGGTCGCCGAGATGGTCATCGAGAAGGCCAAGCGGCTGGTCGAGCACAAGCGCGACGTGGTCATCCTGCTGGACTCCATCACGCGCCTCGCGCGCGCCTACAACACCATCGTCCCGCCCTCCGGCAAGGTCCTCTCCGGCGGCGTCGATTCCAACGCGCTGCAACGCCCCAAGCGCTTCTTCGGCGCGGCCCGCAACATCGAGGAAG
>DAIRTY010000111.1:0-6854 GCA_036803645.1 Acidobacteriaceae bacterium
GCGCCGGGGTCGGGGACGTGGATGCTCTCCGCGATCTTGCTGGCTGTTGTCTTGTCGGCGTTTTGCGGGTTGATGCGCACCCAGTGGCCGGTGGGCCCGGCGAACTCGATCACCTTGGCCGTCGAGTAGCGCCGGAGAAGGTCGTTCTTGAGCTGGATTGCATCCGCCTCATCCATAAACGCGCCGATCTGCACGCACCATCTCCCGGCTGGATCGACGCCCGGGTGCACGGGCGGCGCGTAGGCCTCAACTCGCACCTTTGCGGTGCCTGGGCGATAGATGTCCACGGCCTTGGCCGCGGCCAGCGAGAGGTCGATGATTCGGTTCTCCACGAACGGCCCGCGATCGGTGATGCGCACAACCACAGACTGGTCGTTCGAGAGGTTCGTCACCCTCACAATCGATCCCATGGGCAGCGTACGGTGCGCGGCCGTCATTGCGTTCTGATTGTAGATTGTGCCGTCGGCCCCAGGGCGGTTGGCGTAGGGCGGCCCGTACCAGCTTGCCAACCCAACCTCGCTGGACACCGGCTTGCCGTGCGGCAGGGCCGGCTGCGCAGCGGTGGTTGTCGTTCCCTCGGCAACGCTGGGCGTGGCTCGGCTCCCTGCATTCGCGCTTCTTGCGCCGGATTGGGTTGGACGCGCGGCACTCGCACTGCGCGTGGACGAGGCCGAGGGCAACGGCGGCGGAGGTTGATAGGGGACCGTCTTGTTCTTGTGGCGGCAGCCCGCAAGGCCAAGCACAAGTGCCGGAAGCAGCGCCCAACCCAGCGTTCTGCCAAACGCCCAGCCCAGCGCACAGCCAGGCGCGGCGGCACTGCGGCGGCGGAGGTGAGCAATGCGCTTCAAGGCTGCGGCTTGTCCTTCTCCGGCGCGGCAGGCTCTGGGGCAGGCGGGCTCTCGCCATGTGCTGCGGCGCGGCGATCGTCCATGCGCTGGGCCAGCTTCTGCAACTCGTCGGCAGCGGCCCGCAGCGCCTGCGATCCATTGCGCCGGATGTCCGGCACTACCTGATCGTTGATGTAGGTCACAACGCGGCGCAGGTCCTCTTCCACGCGCACCGCGGCATCGCGTACCTGCTGCTCCCAGCGCTTGGGATCGTCGTTACCCATGGCGACACCTCCCCACACTCCAGTATGGAGAGACGCAAAAGCGCGGGTCAATGCCGGAATCGCGCTATCGAATGCACAGTGCCTGAATGGTAATCCACCCTTCAGAGCAGTCAATCTGCTCTGGCTGGACAACAATGCGCGCACGGTTACTCTGGTCCCGCTCTGGCAAGCCCCTACTTCGCGTCGTTCTTGAAGATATCTTCCGCGAAGAAGTTCTCCACCTTCGCCTGGTCGCGCAGCATCTCGAAGAATGCGTTCTTCAGCAGTTGCGACCGCCCATCGTGCAGCAGTTGGCGGATGTGCTGTTGCACCACGGGATCGGAGATCTCGCGCTGCCCGGCCGGCTCTCGCTCCAGCAGTTTGTATATCGTATAGCCCACCGCCTTCTTGCTCTGCGCGTCGATCAGCGGAAAGACGTCGGTCATCTGCCCGGGCTTCAGCTTCAGAATCGCCGCCCCCACCGTCGGATCGGTCTTCAACTGGCTCTCCGGCACGAATCCCATGTCGCCGCCGCTCGAGGCCGTACTCGGGTCTTCGGAAAAATTCATCGCGATCGCGCCAAAATCTTCGCCACTGTCCAACCGGTTCTTCAGCGCCTCGATCTTCTTCTTGGCCTCGGCGTCGCTCGTCGCCTTGCTCCCCTGCAGGTTGCCGGGTTGCGCCGAAGGCACGCTGGTCACGCGGATCGCCGCCAGATGGTACTGCGTCTCGATCAGGTCGAACTCCGCCTTGTGCGCCCCGTAGTAGCTCGCAATGTTCGCGTCAGACACCGTCACCTTCGAGTTGATCTCCTTGTTCAGCAGCTTGTCGATGGTCAACGACCGCCGCAGGTCGTGCTTCACATCGTCCAGCGTGCGGTTGGAAGCCTTCATCTGCTGCTGAAACTGCTCCTCGCTATACGGGGCCTTCATCTCGGCCAGCTTCGCGTCCACCTCTTCCGTGGTCGCGGTCAGGTTCATCTTGGCCGCGCGCTGCTCCACAATCTCTTCATCGATCAGCTCGCGCACCAC
Organism: Acidobacteriaceae bacterium; assembly: GCA_036803645.1. Taxonomy (GTDB): domain Bacteria; phylum Acidobacteriota; class Terriglobia; order Terriglobales; family Acidobacteriaceae; genus Edaphobacter. The sequence goes on from DAIRTY010000111.1 coordinate 2,122, forward strand.
ATTCAGGCGCAATGAATCGGCCTGCTCGGGCGATGGCTGCTGCCCCTCATCCTGGCCCAACTGCGCCGTGTACATCCGGTCCATGTCGGCTTTCATAATGGCGTGGCCATTCACCGTGGCCACCACATCGTCGCCATGCGTGCGGTTGCATCCACCCACCAGAAGAAGCGCAATCGGAAGCAGGCCCGCAACCGTCCCGCGAACCACGCGCCAACCATCCCCAGTCTCTGCCTGCTTCGCCAAACCCATGCTCGCTCTCCTGCTCATATCGCTCTATCCCGATTCTAGTCCCGTCCCGATCACGGTACTCTTTCCGTCAAATCTTCTTCCACTCGCATCGCTCTGCTAGCTCCCCGGCTTGGCCGCAACCGGCGCGGGCGATGCAACCGCCGCGGGCGATCCAACAGGAGTCGCTGGCAACGGGTTCACAGGCGCCGGTGCTGGAGGCGGCGGTGGCGGCGGTGTCCGCCCAGCCGCGATCAACGCCTCGTCGATGATCCGATCGATCGTCTCGATCGGAACCACGCCCTCCACCTTCTCCCCGTTGATGAACAGCACCGGCGTGGAATCCACGCGCAGCGGCTCCGCCTCCGCCTCCAGCACCGCCGCCTTCACCTTGCTGTCGTCCTGCTTCTGCACGCAGGCCGCCAACTCCTTCGCATCCACCTTCTGCCGAGCGCCCTCGTCCAGTGCCAGCTTGTCCAGCGTCGCATCGGCAATGGCCGCGGTCTTCTCTGCGCCCGCCATCTCATCGGCATGGGCGTGAACATAGTCGATAAAGTTCCAGTAGCCCGCAGCGCTGGTTGCGCCCAGGCAGTTCGCATCCACCGCCGCGTGCATCGCCCATGGATGAATCTCGTAGAGCGGAAAGTCGCGATACACCACGCGGATCTGGTCCTTGTAGCGGTCCAGCAGCGCGGGAAAGATCTCCGCATTCATCTTCGCGCAGTACGGGCACTCCAGATCGTCGTACCCCACAACCAGCACCGGCGCATTCTCCGCACCGCCGCGTGCCGGCCGTCCCGCCGCCGGCACCTTGTCCTTCGGGTCCTGGCTCAGATCGAACTTGTTGAACTGCGCCAGCGTCTTGCCATCGGTGGAGATCAGGAACGGCAGCGGCCGGCTCGTGCTGCCATTTGCTGTAAATGTCACCATGATCTGGTCGTAGCCGGGAACCTCACCCTGAGCGGGCTCGCCGATCAAGATCGCATACTGCGGAGAAACCTGCGACTTGCTGCGGATCATCACCTCGACCCGGCGCGCCATCTCCGGCGTCAGCTTCACTCCCACCTGGATCGCCTGCGCTCCGCCAGCCGGGGCGCTCGTCTGCGCATGACAGCCCAGCGCCGCCACCATGGCGATCGACGCGAGACAGCGCAACGGTCTGAACCCACTTAGCACAACACCGATTATCTCACGCACAAAGCCTCGCCTTGGACTCAGCCTGATCTCTGTTCCCTGCCTCTAAAACACCTGCTCCGAGTGGCGCAGGTTCCCCGCGCTCCCAATATTGGCCAGCGTGAAATTAAACTTATACCCATTGTCGTTGCGTGCTGTCCCCAGTTCGTACTTGCGGTACTCCACGCTGACTCCACAACAGTTCCAGTTGTACGAGGTCTGGATCGCGCCGTACTGCACGGACCCCAGATCCAGATCGATCCCCGCGCTCGCCGCCGCGCTCAAGCCTGCCTTGGTCGGCCTTCCGAAGCCAACCGTCGTCCGCATCTGGTTGAAGTCCGCCACGCTCGACGCAACCCCCTCCACATACGAGCGCCCCGGAGCACTCAGCCGCGCATAACTCACCCCGGCAAAAAAATCCTTCTGATGCACATCCACATAAATGTTGTTCGCCGTAAACTTCTTCGCCCCCGTGTCGTAGTCGACGTCCCACTCCACGTCCGTCTTCTCCGACGTCCGCACGCGCAGCCGAGACAGCAGCGGCGAGATATTCCTCGGCTCGGTCAGGAACGCAATGCCGGAAAAATCCAGCGTCGTCCCCAGAATGTTCCGCCGCCCATTCACCGCTGCTCCCCCGAAGCTCGGGTCAAAAAAATACTTCTGCGCCACCCTCCAACTGATCCACTCGCGATTCCCGCACACTGGCTCCGTATCGTTCGTCCTCCCCGTAGCCTGGCCGGGCTCGGCGGCGGCATCGGCATCTCCGCCAGCCGCCACCAGAATCTCACTCGCGTCCGCCGCCGCACCCGCCTCGCGGCACGGCGCTCCCGTCCCACTCCGCCGCAGAAACAGCCGCTGCGTCGCTCCATATTCAATCTCGTTGGTATCGCTCGCCACATCCACCGCGTCGAAGCGCAACACATTCGCAAAGTTGTCAATCCCGTTCACATAGCGGTAGGTCAACTCCGGCTCAATGGTGTGCTTCACATCGTGGCGCAGCAACTTCTTCATAAATCCAGAATCGAATGTCCGTTCCAGCACGGGCATCCGCAGGTCCAACTGCGCCTCCACGTCCGACCGGTTCAGCGTAGCCAGACTCTCCACCTCCGCCGCACCCGCAACCGCCGGCAGCCGGCTGCGGCTGTAGAACGTCTCCCGCGCCGCCACCGATGGTCGCAACCGCCATCCGCCAGCACCGAACGGGTAGGCCAGCTCCGGACGCACGTCCACCCGCTCCATCATGCCGCCGGTAGCGAAGCTCGGCTGGATCCGCTTCAACATCGCCACCGAGCTGTCCACATTCCACTCGATCCCGGTCGTCCCCAACTCATGGTCGGTCGTCGTAAACTCCAGCGCCGGAGCATGGAAGATATGCACCTGCACCTCTGGCAGCGTCGCCGACGCCACTCGCTTCTCCCCCTGATAGCGGTCGCCCTCCGCCGACACCGCCATCCCGTCCCACTCCCGAGTGCCATACACCGTCGACACCACGTCGCTCGACACTGCCTGGTTGAAGTTCGACGAAAACGCCTCGCGGTACGGAAACGAACTCAGGTACTCCACGTCCGCCACCGCCCTCGTCTGCGAATCTCCGCGCCCGCTGCGTGGTGCTTCGCTGCCGGCCGTCTCGTCCCCAACAAAAAAATCGCGCCGCGCCGAAAACACCAGGTCCGTGCCGCTCTGGTTCACATAAACCGTCCCGCCTCCCGGATAGTATCCTCGGTCCTGCAGTCCGCTGTAGTGCGACTTTACAAAGTCCTGCCCCAGCCCGCGATACTGGAAGCTCGCCGACTGTTCCCAGCCGCGCGCCGAGTAGAAGATCGTCCCCACCGTCAACTCCGTGCTGCGGTTGATCGCCCAGTACACCTGCTCCCCGATTGTCTCTCCCTTGCTCGCCGAGTTGAACCCGATCTCCGGGATCAGAATCCCGCTCTGCCGCGCGTTCGCATCCACCGGATGCGTCACATACGGCAGCCACAGCAGTGGCATGTTCCTCACATGGAAGACGCTGCCCCGCGCACGCGCCTTCTCCCCATCCACGCTGAACTCCGAGGCCGACAGCAGCCAATCCGGGCGAGCCAACTGGCACGACGTCACCGTTCCATCGTAGATCTGGTACTCCCGCGGCCCCGTCTTCACCACCAGTCTGCCGCTGAACAACAATGGATTGCCGTTGCTATACACCGCACGCTGGCCCACCGCCGCCGCGCCCGCCACCGGCCTCAGACTCATCCCCACCGATCCCGTCACATCATGGAAGCGCCCCACCTGCGTCTGCATATTGATCGCCCCATGGCTGGCGTGGATGATCTCGTCGTTCTCTCCGCCGGTCAACTGCAGGTGCCCGGTCAGGCTCACCTCGCCCGAGTCCTTGTCATATTCAATGTGGTCCGCCTCGAGCGTTCGGTCGCCATAGGTCACCACTGCATGGCCGTCCAGAACGGAGACGCTCCCCAACATCGAACAGCTATCCGCCTCCAGCCGCACCGGCACCTCCTTCGCCGCCGCCGCAATCGGCACCGCCTCCGGATACTCCGCCTCACCCGGCGCGCCGGGCAGCGCGTCGCCGAGCGCAACAGGCGCACCTGCCGTCGTCGTCACGCACCTGCCGCCCGCCACCGTCCCCATTTCACTCAGAGGTGCCGCACTCGTCACCTCCTGCGCCGCAAGATGAGCAAAACTTGCCACCCCCCCCGTGATACTTATGAAGAAGCAGACACTCCTCAGCGCCTTCGCAAGGTTGAACCGGCCGTCAATATCTGTCGCACGCACCACCCTTTGAGGGTATAGCAATCTCGGGTTGCTGTATCCGGGGTCAACAAATCCGGAGTGACTTTTCCCTCAAGGAAAAGTCAGCCGCAACACACTAACCAAGGGCAATTGAACCCGGAGATTGCTCATTAGACGATTTCACGGAAGTGAGTTTGAGTTTTGAGCAAAATGGGTTCCGCACTGCTTGATACCGGCCAGTTGGATACGGCAACGTCCAGCGACTCTCCAGCCGCGGCCACCCTCGCCACGGTCCGCGCCACTGCGCCGCCCGCCCCCTCCGAAGCTCTCCACCGCCAGGTCGCCGAACGCCTCGCCGCTCATCGCAGCCGGCGCAATCAAGCGCAGCCATCCCTCGCCCTCTCGCCCGCACCCGCCGCCCCTTCCCGCGCCAGCCGCATCGCCGCAGCCGTCGCCAAGCGCTACGCCCACTCCCCCAGCTACCGCGCCTACCTTGCCGCCGAGGCCGAGCGCGCCACCCAGCAGGCACAGGCCGCGGCACAGATCGCCGCACTCAACGCCCAGGCCGTGGCAGCAGCCCAGCAACTGCTCCTCGACTCCCTCAA
>DAIRTY010000112.1:0-6819 GCA_036803645.1 Acidobacteriaceae bacterium
ACTTCCTCGATGTCACCGTGAACAAGACCATCGAGATATGGAACAAGCGGCTGCACACCTACCACGGCAACTACGAAAAATACCTCACGCAAAAAGAGGAGCGCCGTACCCAGTTGATGTCCGCGTACAAGAACCAGCGCGACCGCATCGACGCGCTGGAGGCCTTCATCAACCGCTTCCGCTATCAGGCCACCAAGGCCAAGCAGGTGCAGTCGCGCATCAAGGAGTTGGACAAGATCGAGCGCATCGAGGTGCCGGAAGAGGAGGCGACGATCCACTTCACCATTCCCCAGCCGCCCGCCTCCGGGCGCACGGTCATTGAGGTCTCGCACCTGTCGAAGGACTACCCGATGCCGCCCGTCGATGGCGGACCTGCCGGAGTGAACCACGTCCTCCGGGATGTCAGCTTCCAGATCGACCGCGGCGACCGCATCGCGCTGGTGGGAGCCAACGGCGCGGGCAAATCCACGCTGATCCGCCTGCTCAGTGGCCTGGAACCGCCCACCAACGGCAAGATCAAGCTCGGCCACAACGTCCTGGCGGATTACTTCGCCCAGGACCAGTACAAGGGGCTCGACCCCGCCGCAGTCATGCTGGACGACATCAGCGGCATCGCGCCCAAGGTCCCCGTCGTCGAACTGCGCTCGCTGCTGGGCTGCTTCATGTTCTCCGGCGACGATGTCTTCAAGCCGCTGGGCGTGCTCTCCGGCGGCGAACGCAACCGCTACGCCATGGCCAAGATGCTGGTGTCGCCCGCCAACATGCTGCTGCTCGACGAGCCCACCAACCACCTCGACCTGCGGGCGAAAGACGTATTGCTGGAGGCCATCGCCAACTTCACCGGCACGGTGCTCTTCGTCTCCCACGACCGCTACTTCATCGACGGCCTGGCCACGCGCGTCTTCGAGGTGGAAGACCACCGGATGCACATCTACCCCGGAAACTACGAGGACTACCTCTGGCGCAAATCCGGCGGCCCGGAAAAAGTCGCCGTCTCTCTTACCAATTCCCTGAAACCCGCCATCCCCGAACCGAGCGCACCCGAACCCGCCGCGACGCCCGAGCCGGTCAAAGCCGCCGCTCACGCCAAGCGCCTGAACCCCATCAAGCTGAAGAAGCTGGAAGACCGCGTCGCAGCCATCGAGCAGGAACTCGCCGCCCTCGACAACCGCATCGCTGCTGTCGAGGAGAGTCTCGGCCACTACATCTCCGCCGAGGAGTCGCAGCGCACCGCCGCGTCACTCGACGAACTCCGCACCCAGCGCACCACGCTGCTCGCCGAGTGGGAATCGCTCGCTACCGCCCTCGAAGAGCAGAGCGACTAGCAAGCAAGGCCCAATCCATCAGGGGTCCATCTCGAACTGCCGTCCCCGATACAAGACGCCGAGGATATATACCCGATCCGCGACAACCTTGAAATAGATCGTGGCGCGACGTTCAAATACTGTTGTGCGTATGCCGGGAGCGAGGTCGTCACGCTTGGTGCCGCGATACGGTGCAGCTTCCAATGCAAGACAGGCCCCTGTGAGTCGTTGAACAAATCGCTCTGCATTCGCTGGATAAAACCTCTCGGAGAGATACACCTCAATCTCTTGCAGATGAATCTCCGCCTCTTTGGAAAAGGCAACCGAATAAGCCATCAGCTCGCCTTTAACTGTCGTCGCTGCCGCCGTCTCTCTTCGAGGTGTCGCTCGACCTCTTCGATTGGAATCGCGCTGGATGGATCCGCCATCAGGCGATCATGAGCCGGAACCACCACCTCCCGCTCCCACCGCTCCTGCTCCTCGGACTCTTCCTTGAGCGCCATCAACCCTTGGTTGACGAGATCGCTCTCCGACGCGTATGCGCCGCTAGCGACTTTACTGCGAACGAACTTGATCACTACTTCATCGGTCAGCGTGATGTTCAGGCGGTTTGTCTGTCCCATGCTGGCTCCTTTCGGATGCCTTTGATCCTATCAGGGATGCGCGTCAGCGCCCTTCCCGCAGCCGCGCCGCCAGCCGCTTCGGCAGCCCTGCCTTCAGCACGCGCTGCTGCACCGCCGCCACGTCGTACGGCACGCGGTGGTAGACCACCTCGCGCGCCGTGCTGTCGTAGATGGCAAACGCCGCCCGCCAGTCGAAGTCGCGCGGCTGCCCCACCGCTCCCGGATTGATCAGGTAGCGCATGCCCGGCGCAATCGCCAGCGTCCACGAGACGCTACCCTCGCGGCTCGTGTAGCGTGGCCGCACCTCCTGCCAGTCGTGATCCTTCTGCGCGAAGCCGCCCTGAATGTGTGTGTGCCCCATAAACGTGATCTCCGTCTTCATCTGCTGCAGCGGGGCCCACGCGTCCCTCATGTTCTGGATGTACTGGTCCTCGTTCAGCGGCGATCCGTGTGCCAGCGACACGTGCGCCTCATCCGGCGTCTTCCGCTCCGGCTCCAGCGGCCCCTGTGGTAGCCCTCGCAGCCACTCCAGGTTCTCCGCGCTCAGGGCCTCCATCGTCCACTTGGCCGCCGCCCGCGCCGTGGGATTGAAGTTCCGCGTCGACGTCAGCCCGCTGCAGACGCGGTCGTGGTTGCCGCGCACCGTCAGCGTCGCCAGCGGCCGGACCACATCCAGGACCTCATTCGGAGACGCGCCATAGCCCACCATATCGCCCAGGTTCCACAACACGTCCCACTCGCCCGCCGCGGCCAGTACCGCGGTCAGGGCCTCCAGGTTTCCGTGTATGTCGGAGAGAACTAGAGCGCGCATAGAGAAACTCATTTCGCACAATTACGCATGAATCTTCAGTTTATCGCACCGAAGGTTCGCAATGAGCAGGGGCGTCCCTACTGAACCGCAAATTAGATATACAATATAATATGTATATCCAAGGAGGTGCGATGCAGGTATCAAAGTGGGGAAACAGTCTTGCGGTACGTCTGCCCGCTGTCGTTGTCGAAGCGCTGGATCTCAAGGAGGGCGACCAGATCGAGGTCCGGGTCGCCGGAGCACGGCAGTTCGAGATTGGCCGCGACCGAAGCCGGGAGAAAGCCATCATGCGGCTGCGACGACTGCGTTGGCGGCTGCCTGCAGGATTCAAATTTGATCGGGCCGAGGCAAATGAGCGATAGCGTCTTCTTCGACACTACCGTCCTGATCTATGCGGTCTCCGAAGCCGATTCCCGCGCGGTCGCCGCTCAGAGGCTGCTTGCCGCTGGCGGGCATATCAGCGTTCAGGTCCTGAATGAGTTTGCCGCTGTTGCGCGTCGCAAACTGAAGATGTCCTGGGAGGAAATCTCCCAGGCCCTGGACGACATTCGCAGCTTGTGCGAGCCGGCAACTCCGCTCACCGTCAATATCCACGAAGCCGCATTGAAACTCGCCGCGGAGTACGGGTACCACATCTACGATGCCCTGATTCTTGCCTCGGCCCTCGATGCCGGATGCGACACGCTCTATTCCGAAGACATGCAGGACGGACAGAAGATCGGTCCGATCACGATCCGCAATCCGTTCTCCTGAGACCGGTTCAAACTGCCAGCGGCCGCGTCCGGTCGCTCGTCATCGTCGGTGCCGACGCCAGCAGCCGGCGCGTATACGCGTGCTGTGGCTTGGCGAATAGTTCCTCTCTGCCCGCCTGCTCCACAATGCACCCGTGCTGCATCACCGCCACGCAATCGCCGGGCTGGTCGCACGCCTCAGCCACCACCGCAAGATCGTGCGAGATGAATAACATGGAAAGCCCATGCTTCTGGCGCAGATCCTTCAGCAGCGCCAGAATCTGTGCCTGCACCGTGACATCGAGCGCTGTCGTCGGCTCGTCCGCAATCAACAGCCGCGGCCGGTTCACAATCGCCATCGCAATCAGAATTCGCTGCATCTGCCCACCGGAGAACTGGTGCGGGTAGTCGCGCGCACGCCGCTCCGGCTCCGGCAGCGCCACCTCGCGCATCGCGTCCAGCACCAGCCGCTCCACCTCCCGCGACGATAGCCCCGGCTGGTGCGCGCGCACCGCCTCGGCAATCTGCTCGCCCACCCGCATCACCGGGTTCAGCGCGGTCATCGGCTCCTGAAACACCATCGCCACGTCGCTGCCGCGCCGCAGCCGCATCTCGCGCTGCGGCAGCGCCAGCAGATCGACCGTGGTTGATGTTGCGCTTGCCGTGAACAGAATCCTTCCCGTGACGCTCGTCTCGGCCGGCAGCAACCGCAGCACCGCCAGCGCGGTCACCGACTTCCCCGACCCCGACTCGCCCACCACGCCCAGCGTCTGGCCCGCCGCAATCTCGAACGAGATGCCATGCACCACATCGCGGCCGCCAAATCCAATCGACAGGTCCTCGACCCGCAGAATCGGCGGTGCGCCTGGCGCTGCGCCGGTGCGGAGCGGTGCGCCATTGCCGAGCGGTGCGCCATTGCCGGAGGTTGACGTTGTACCCACTTCGTAGATGTTAGCCGAGCGCGCGGCGGTTCGCTCAAGATACTCTGGGATGAGACGCCGCACATTCCGATCGCGTCTAACAGAACGCAGGAATAAGAGCATGGACCCACATCGCACCCAACGCGGCCCGCACGCCAGCGCCCGAGCACTGGGCGCGCTGCTGATCTCTGCGTCATCCCTCATCTCTTCGAGCGCTCCCCTGCAAGCTCAAACCCACAAGGTCGCAGCAGTGGAGAAGATCGTCCGCGCGGTTGGCGTCTACGAGTGGACGGGCGAGATGGCCAAACCCGCCGCCAGCCGCCTCATCCCCGTCTCACTCTTCATCGACGGCAAATTCAAAGACGCCGCCGTCTACCTTGCGCGGCCCGTGCCGTTCGCGCTCACCTCCGGCAACGTCTACGAACTGGACCAGGCCGGCATTGCGCTGGGCACGCTCGACCTCGCCTTTGCGCGCCACATGGTCGCCTCCGGCGCTGCCGCCACACCCTACGACGACGGATGGTTCGGCTACGGCAAGTTAGTTCCACCGGCCCCGCCTAAGGTCTCAACCCTGAAGCCCTCCAAGACGCTTGGGATCATCAACGGCATCGACGTGGATGACGACCAGCCGCACTTCTCCGCGCGCTCCGCCCAACCCGGCTCCGGTGACGCGGCAACCCCCACCTCCGGCGCTCCCGCATCCTCCACCGGCACTCCCGCAGCCGATCCCGACCGTCCAACCCTGCACCGCACAACCGGCAGCGCAGACCAGACCGCCTCCTCCACTCCCAGCGACACACCCGCCAACGACCCTGACCGGCCCACTCTGCGCCGCCACAGCCCGCAGGAGGCCAGCAAGAACACCGCCGATCACGCGGATGCTAACTCCGCAGTCGCCTCGCTGAACGACGATCCCAGCCGCCCTCTGCTGCACCGTGGCAAGCCCGTCAGCGCGCTCACCGACGCGGACATTCCCAAGCTCGCCGGCCTTCCCGCCGACCAGGACCTGCACCAGCTCGTCGCCGTCTCCGACGCCGCAAACCGCCCGTCGCACGATTTTTCGCGGGCGTGGGAGGATGAGGCCGAACACCAGGCCATTCTTGCCAAAATGCAGGCCGCCGCGCGCGCGCAGCTTGCCGCCTACGTGTCCGCCAATCATCCAGCCGCTGCCAACGCGCCCGCCGCGCCCGCCGCCAAGCCTCTGCCGCCAGACACGCGCCGCATCAACAGCAAGCTTCGCCGCACTGTGGTCCAGGAGACGCCACCACCGCCTGCGCCCGCATCCGAGCCGCTACTCGACGAGCAGTTGAAGAGCTACACGCTGAGCTACGGTGGCGCGGCGACTTATGTCTACACGGCGCACACGGATGGGCTTGACTCAACGGTGCGATTTGTGACGCTGGTTGCGCAGGTCGATATGAATGGCGAGCCCCAGCTTGCCATCAAGAGCGTCACCGACGCCGCGCATCTCGACCGCGCGCCGCGCATGAGGCTGGTCGACGCAGTCGACGCCGAAGCCTCCAACCGCGCCAGCCTGCTCTTCGAGCTGCGTGCCCAGAACTCGCGCCAGTTCGCGCTCTACCGCGTCATCGGCACCCGCGCCGAGCAGACCTTCCTCACCGGATCAACCCAGTAGCCTCACCCGAACTAAGCTGGAGGCGCTGCGGAGGGCGGCATTGCGGCGGGCGGAGCTGCCGCTGGCGGTGCACCGGGAGGGCGGTTGCCCTCCTGGCGCGGCGGCGGGATGAAGACGGACGGGTGCTTCTCGCCGCGATGGCAGGTGCCGCAGGAGACCGGGTTGGTGTCCTCGCGGTTCTGAATCTGCGCGAGGTACTTGGCGTTGATATCCTCGGTCATCTGGATCATGTACCGTGCGGTCTCCTTCACCGGGTTGGCGTCGGAGGCACGGTCGGCGCGCCTGGTGACCGGGTCCGCGGCGGCGTGACAGAATTCGCACTGCACGCCGAGGTCGCCCGAGAACTGTCGCATCAGCTTGCGCAGGTCGTCGCGGGAGATGGTGTCAGGCAGCACCTTCAGGTTTTTGAATCCCGGTGCAGTGTTCTGCGAGGCAGGTGCAGGCGCGGGTGCGGTCTGCGCGTTCACGGAGAGAACAGGGACAAGACCCGCGCAGAGCAAGGGTACACAGCAACGAAGAAGCCGATTCATAGTTCCGGTGCCTCAATGAAGTTGAGATTGGGGGAGCCTGTCTCAAGGTCTACGGATATATCGCGCACCTGTCAAGGGAGAGTGCGTGCGAGCGCCGCTCCGTCTCAGGTTCCATGAGCGCAGGCCGGAGAACCGGCTACCGGGGTGGTTATGCGTGCCGCTTCGGTCTGCCTCACCGGCTCCACATCGGTAAGCGAGCTGTGCGGATCAGTCCGCGATTCCCACGTCCGGCGCATCGATGCCCAGCGCGGTGGCCAGCGCAAT
>DAIRTY010000113.1:0-6810 GCA_036803645.1 Acidobacteriaceae bacterium
GCAGCAGATGTGATCGAGGGGCTCAAGCTCAGTCGCATCCTAACCGCCACGGTCGCATCCCCCCGTCTTCTGTCATGGCGGGGAGGCCAGACTCTAAATGCCTCTCACGCCCATAATCCGTCCTGTGCACCATTGCGTAAACTGCGATTTTCGCTCCATGCGCATGTTCTGTAGCCTAGACGAAGAGGCGCTTGCCGACTTCGATCTGATTGGCGTCAGCACGACGCTTCCCCGCGGTGCGACGCTGTTTCTGGAGAATGCGCCCAGCCAGGCCGTCTATGTCGTCTGCACCGGCCAGGTGAAGCTCTCCTGCACCTCCAAGGAGGGCCGCACGCTGATCCTGAAGATCGCCATGCCCGGAGACATCCTCGGCCTCGGCGCGGTCATCTCCGGCTCAAAATATGAAGTGACGGCAGAGACCGTGCAGCCCACCGAGATCAAGAGCATCCGCCGCGAAGAGTTCCTCGCCTTCCTCAAGAAGCATGGCGAAGCCAGCCTGCACGCCGCCAAGGCGCTCAGCGAGGAGTACAAGGCCGCCTTCTTCGACGCCCGCCGCCTCGCGCTCTCCGGCTCCACCGCCGGCCGCCTGGCCGCTGTCCTGCTGGACTGGGGCCGCGCCGAGTCCTGCGGCAGGGCCGAGATGCGCTTCACCATGGCGCTCACCCACGAGGAGCTGGCCAACCTAGTCGGCTGCTCGCGAGAGACCATGACCCGCATGTTGGGACGCTTCAAACGCGAAAAACTCATCCAGATCCACGGCGTCTCCATCCTCATCCTCTCCCCCGAAAAGCTGGAACGGATCTCCGTCTAGGCCCTCCTCGGCCAGGGCATCGAACTCATTTCCTTCAACTTCTGACTTCTCCGCCCCATTCGAGAGCCGTGACCCATATCACAGCTTTCAGCCCTGAAACCAAATAAGATTTGGGTTCGAGGAGGTGGCTGATGCTCAATCGCTCTACTAACCCCATCTGCCTTTCTGCGTTCAATCTCCTCCACGGCTCCATCCCGGGGCCCTCCCATTCCCGTTTGAGGCCGCATTGTTTCTAGCGGCCGGCATTATCCGCAGCTGCTTGTCAGAATAGAGATGCCCCCGATGCCATTATCCAAGATCGATACCATGCCGTCCTTCGACAGACTGCTCGTTGCAACCGATTTCTCGGATGCCTCGCAGGCCGCCTGCCGCACGGCCATCGATACCTGCCTCGCCCTGCGGGCCAGTCTTGTGATTCTGCACGTCTTCCGCCCAGTCGAGGACTCTGCGCAGCAGACCGACGGGCAGAAGCAGGAGGCGGGTGCGCAGGAGGCGGAGAAGAAGGCCCTCCAGGACAAATGCCGGGCCGCGCTCGAAGATCTGCGCCAGCAGGCAGTGCAGGCAGGCGTCCAGTGCGAGGCCATTCTGGGCAGAGGCAAGCCGACCGCGACGATCCTGGAGACCATCGCCGCAAAGAAGATCGATCTCACCATCATGGGCACCAGCGCCCTGCACGGCCTGGAGCGCATCGTCTTCGACTCCACTACCGAAGCGGTGCTGCGCAAGGCGCCCTGCCCAGTCCTCACCGTCGGGCCTCGGGCAATGAACAGCGAGAAGGCGTTGCAGTCGGTTGGCCCGGTCGTCTTCGCCACCGACTTTCATTTCACCACCATTCATGCCATCCGCTTTGCCGCCTCCTTCTCCCAGTTGACCGCCTCGCCGCTGCATTGCCTTCATGTGATGCCGCGTTCGCTGGAGGCCTGCACCCAGTGCCAGGTTGTACCGGCGATCATGTCCGAGGCGCTGCAACAGCTCGCCAACGAGAGCGGAGTCGTCGTCGAGACGCCCATCTGCGCCACCACCTACGGCAGCGAGGTCTCCTGCGCCGTGGTGGACTACGCAAAGCAGCAGAAGGCAAAACTGATCGTCCTCGGCGTGCGCAAGGCGTCGCTCGAGGCACCTGAGTCCCATCTGCATATCGCATATCGCATCATCACCGAGGCCCCCTGCCCGGTGCTCACCATGGCCTTCGCCACGCAACCCGATTTAGCCATCGAGACCGTCCGCCGCAAGGCCCCCGCCCTGGTCTGATCCGGGGCCGGTGTGTGGTGGGTGGATGCGGAACGTTACTTTTACGTGCCTGGGCAAACCTTGCATTGTTTGCGAATAGGCCACGGATCGTGGGCAGGGACGTATTGGCTCTACAGGCGCTGAATCTCTCTTCTGTGGGTTATGCAAGCGGAGTAATATTTCACGAGGCGGGTGCAAGTTCTCCGCAACTCAATCTCGGACGCGAAGAGGCTTATGACGCTTGCAACGGAACCGCCCAATGGCCGATCTCCCCGCCGCAAGATCGGCATCACCTGTTACCCCACCTATGGCGGCTCAGGCGTGGTCGCCACCGAGCTTGGCATCGAGCTGGCCGCGCGCGGCCACCAGATCCACTTCATCACCTCGTCACTGCCCTTCCGCCTCAGTGGCCGCGAGGCCAACATCTTTTTCCACGAGGTGGATGTCTACCACTACCCGCTCTTCGAGCACCCGCCCTACGACCTGGCGCTGGCCACGCGCATGGCCGAGGTCGCGGAGTTCTACTCGCTCGATCTGCTGCACGTCCACTACGCCATTCCGCACTCCATCTCCGCGCTGCTGGCGCGCCAGATGACGGAGACGCAGCAGGAGGTTGCGCGCCGCCGCTATCTGCCCATCATCACCACGCTGCACGGGACCGACATTACGCTGGTCGGCCTTGACCGCTCCTACCTGCCGATCACGCAGTACGGCATCGAGCAGTCGGACGGTGTCACCGCCATCTCCAGCTACCTGCGCGACCGCACCCGCGAGGACTTCAACATCCAGAGCGAGATCGAGGTCATCCGCAACTTCGTCAACTGCGATGTCTACTTCCGCGACCCGGCGAAGGTGGCCTCCATGCGCCCGCGATTCGCCGCGCCAGCCAGCAGAGGCACCCCAGCCGAAAAGCTGTTCGTCCACCTCTCGAACTTCCGCCCGGTTAAGCGCATTCTGGATGTGATCGAGGTCTTCGCCCGCGTCGTCTCCGCCCTGCCCGCGCGGCTGATGCTGATCGGCGACGGCCCCGACCGCTCTGCCGCCGAACACCTCGCCGTGCGCCTTGGCGTCGCCGGCCGCATCCACTTTCTCGGCAAGCAGGACAACGTGAACGAGTTGCTGCCGCTGGCCGACCTGATGCTGATGCCCTCGGAGATGGAGTCCTTCGGGCTGGCCGCGCTGGAAGCCATGGCGTGCGGCGTTCCCACCATCGCCACCCGAGTCGGCGGCGTCGCGGAACTCATCGAGGATGGGGTCAACGGCCTGCTCTTTCCGGTGGGCGACACGGAGGCGATGGCCGCGGCCGCGATCGCCCTGCTCGGCGACGAGGCGCGGCTGGCTGCGATGGCTGCCGCCGCCCGCAAGACCGCCAGCGACCGCTTCTGCTCCAGCCGCATCATCCCTCTCTACGAGGCATACTACGAGCGCGTCATCGCCCGCGGCCAGGCGGCAAAGCCGTCAGCAACTGGGGAAAAGCCGTGAGCAGGGGGGAAGAAGCTGTGAGCAATAGTGTTGAAGCAGCCGATCGCGTCCGGCTCGCTCTCACGGGCCGGCGCATCCTTGTTACCCGCGCGCCGCGTCAGGCCTCGCAGCTCGCCGAGCAGTTGAGCGCGCTGGGCGCCACTCCGATTCTGATTCCCACCATCGAGATCGCTCCGCCCACCTCGTTTGCGGCCCTCGATGCCGCGCTCACGGCGCTCTCCAGCTTCGATCTGGTCGCCTTCACCAGCGCCAACGCGGTCGAGGCCTTCCAGCAGCGCGCGCAGCTCCTGGAACTCACGCCTGCGCCACGCCGCATCGCGGTGGTCGGTCCTGCGACCGCGCGCGCGGTGGATGCGATCGGCCTCCACGCCGACGTCGTTCCACCCACATTTACCGCCGAATCGCTCGCCCAGACCATCGTCCAGATTCTGCTTCCCGAAGTTCCCGGTGCGCGCATCCTGCTGGTGCTGGCCGAGCAGGCGCCCGCCACGCTCGCCTCCGCGCTCTCTGACGCCGGAGCTCGCATCACTGTCGCCGCGGCGTACTGCAACCACGTCCCCCAGGCCTCGCTGGCCGCTGTCGCCGCCCTCTTCGCGGAGCCTGCGAACTGTCCCGACGCCGTCACCTTTACCAGCGCCTCCACCGCTGGCAACCTCATCGCCCTGCTGGAGGCCGCGGGCCTCAGCCTGCCCGCCACCACAGTGCGCGCCTCCATCGGGCCCGTCACCTCGCGCGCGCTCGACGGACTCGGCCTGCCGCCCCATCTGGAGGCGGCTGAGCCGACCATTGCCGCGCTGGTGGAGGCCCTTGCCGCCCACTTTCATGCCAACTCCTGACAAAATGTATTGATAGCATCTGTCTGAATCAGCACAAATTCAGAAGCGAGGATGATACGTTTTAAATATGACGAAAGCGCTTCTGACGACCAATCTCGGCGGCCTTCCCCTGGTAGCACGGGGCAAGGTCCGCGACCTCTATGCTCTGGACGGCAAACTGCTGTTTGTGGCCACGGACCGGATCTCCGCGTTCGACCATGTGCTTGGCACGGGCATTCCGGACAAGGGAAAGATCCTCACGCAGATCTCTGCCTTCTGGTTCGAGTTCCTCAAAGACACAGTGGCAAACCATCTTCTGGCCATCGACGCGCCGGAGATCGCCGCGTTGCTGGAGCCGTCTTCACAACAGATCTTTGGTGAGCCTCTTTCTGCCGAACGGATGGTTTTGCAGCCGGGTTTCAAGGAGCAGATCGCAGGCCGGAGCATGGTGGTGCGCCGCGCGCGGATGTTCCCCGTGGAGTGTGTGGTGCGCGGCTACCTCTCTGGATCGGGATGGAAGGACTACCAGGCGACGGGAGCAGTCTGTGGGATTCCTCTGCCGGCGGGGCTGCGCGAGTCGGAACCGCTGCCGGAGCCCATCTTTACGCCGTCGACCAAGGACAACTCCGGCGGGCACGACGAGAACATCTCCTACGCGCAGATGGAGGCGATGGTGGGCGTGGAGACGGCGGCCCATTTGCGCAGTCTGACGCTCGCGATCTATGCAAAGGCCTCTGCATATGCGGCGGAGAAGGGGTTGATCCTGGCCGACACGAAGTTCGAGTTCGGCTGGATTGATGGCGTGGGCATGGTGTTGGCCGACGAGGTTCTGACTCCGGACTCCTCGCGCTACTGGCCGGCGGCAAGCTACGCTCCCGGCGGCGCGCAGCCCAGCTTCGACAAACAGTACGTACGCGATTATCTTGAATCCATCCGATGGAACAAACAGGTGCCCGCGCCTGCGCTGCCCGAGGATGTTGTCTCCCATACTCGACAGAAGTACATGGAGGCGTTCCGCCTGCTGACAGGGCTGGACGACCTGGATGCAATGGGGGTTCGGGCCGGGCCGGTGGACCTCTCGAAGGTACAACCATGAACATTGCTGACTTGAACTGGTTTGACTGGGTGCTGGTTGCGATCATGATTGTCTCGATGGTGCGTGCATATGTCACAGGGCTTGTGCGCGCAATCGCCGGGCTGTTCGGCTTTGCTGTGGGGTTTGAAGTGGCGAGCGGGGGCTACGTCGATCTCGGGGACCGGATGAGGGACCAGGCCTGGATCACCTCACAGTACATGGCGCGTACGGTCGCCTTCCTGATAATCGTGGCGGTTGTGGTGGTGGTGTTTGAGATCGCTGGCCGCATACTGCAGAAGAAACTGCGAACGATCGGGCTGGGTTGGTTCGATCGCATCCTTGGGGCGGCGTTTGGATTCGCCCGCGCTTGTCTGATTGCGATCGCTCTGCTGATGGCCACAACGATATTCACGCCGCAGCCGGAGGCTGTCACTAATTCACTCCTGAGACCCTATTTATTTACCGTTGTGCATGATGTATCCTTCCTCATACCTGAGTCCCTTCAACAACGGATCCTATAACGGCGTGGCTGATCTTGAGCAGAACCAACTTCACTGGATCGGCAGAATCCGAAACACTGGATCAATTGGCATGGAGTGGTCTACAGTAGGGATTCATCCCGTATCGGCCAGCAAGCGAGGTTAGACCTTTGAAGCGCGAATTGGACACCCTGATCACACAGATGCACAGTGCGGGCATTCCCTATGCGGATGCCATACGGCAGTTCAAGAAGCGCTACATTCTGGAAGTGCTGGCGCACCAAAAGGGCAACCAATGCAAGGCTGCGACCGAGTTGGGAATGCATCGCAACACCCTCAGCCGTACGCTGGCGGAACTGGATATGGACTCCGCGCAGATCCGCAAGGGAATGCGCCGGCCGGTGATGAGCGAGCGGCCGGCGATGGCCCAGCGAATGGCGATGGGCCAGAGGCCGAGAATACAGATTGCGGTGAACGGGCGGCAGGCTTAGAGCAGGGGTCAGGGAACAGGCAACAGATTGGGCCTGCGGTGGGCAGGCTGTACAGAGAGTCTGCGGTTCGCAGCCCCGGATTGCGGCGTGGCGCGTCTAAGATAGCAGTGCATGGCTTTTCCAATTCATCTTCGCGCAACACGGAGCGGATCATGGCTGGGTGCGTGGTTGCTCTGTTGCTTTGTGCTCACGCATTCCGCAAGGGCGACATGGGCGCAGACTCCTGCAACGCTGGGTCCGGCAGTTCAGGATCAGGCGCAGCAGGGAGCGGCAGGGCAGGGGCCTGCGCAGCAGCCACCAACGGGGCAAGGTCAGCCAGAGCCAGGCCAGGCTGCGCCTGTGCAGCCGGCCGAAGGGGCAGGCGCTGGAACCGCGGTGGCGGCTATTGGTTTGCATCCCTTCCAGACTGCGCCCGGCAAGCGGAATC
>DAIRTY010000114.1:0-6732 GCA_036803645.1 Acidobacteriaceae bacterium
AAGGCGGAGGGGTGCGCGGCTGAGACCAGGACGATCTGGAAGGTGCGGTGGTCGAGCATTCCGTCGAAGGTACCGGTGCGTTTGCCCAGGGTGAGCGTTTCGGTCTTCTCGTCCCAGTGGAGGGGAATCTGGGAGAAAGCGCCTTTTTCGTAGTCGAAGGTGGTGCCCTGGTCCTCGTAGAGGACGAAGCTGCCGCTGGCCCCGGCGTAGACATAGAGGGTGGTGGGGTCGGAGGGTTTTTCTCCGATGTACTGCATGGGCGGGGCGTAGGGGATGATGGAACCGGCGCGGACGAAGACGGGGATGCGGTCGAGCGGGGCGGCGGCGGAGATTCGGCCGCTGGCGGCGGGGCGGCCCGTCCAGTAGTCGTACCACTGGGCCGAGGCGGGCAGGTAGACGGGGCGCGTGCGCTGCTTGTACTGGGTGATCGGGGCGACGAGGAGGGCGGGGCCGAACATGTACTCGTCGGGCAGTTCGCGGGCGGTGCGGTCGGTGGGGAAGTCCATGACCAGCGGACGCATCATGGTGTAGTCGCGCTGCGTGGTCCAGCCGGCCATCGAATAGATGTAGGGAAAGAGGGCGTAGCGCAGGCGGTCGAAGCTGAGCTGGGCGTTGAAGGCGGGGGAGTCGTCGCCGAGGGTCCACATCTCGCGCGGGCGGAGTTCGCCGTGGACGCGAAGGAGCGGGGTGAAGGTGGAGTACTGGAACCAGCGGGCATTGAGTTCGCGCCACTCGTCCTGGTTGGCTGGCGTCATGGGCTGCTGGGAGAACTTGCGCTGCATGGTGTAGCCGCCGGTGTCCATGGTCCAGTAGGGGAGGCCGGAGATGCTGGCGCCGAGGCCGGCGGGGATCTGCTTGGCCATTGCGGTCCATGTGGAGGTGATGTCGCCCGACCAGGGGACGGCGGAGGTGCGCTGCAGGCCGGAGAAGCCGGAGCGGGTGAGGATGAAGACACGCTGATTGGGCGCGGCCTGGCGCTGGCCGGTGTAGACGCCGTCGCTGTTGACCAAGGAGTAGGCGTTCAACAGGCGCGAGCCAGTGCCGAGGAAGGTGGGATTCATGTGTGTCTGCTGGCCGGCGAGGGAGGGCGGCGAGGGCATGAGGTCTGGCTCGGTGGCGTCCATCCACCACGCGTCGACTCCTTTTGCAAAGAGATTGGTGTCAATCTGCGACCAGAATAGCTTGCGCGCGCCGGGGTTGAAGGCGTCGTAGAAGGTGTAGGGCTGGTTGATCCAGTCCTTGATGTGCTCGGTGAGATTGGGCTGGTAGAGGAAACCGCGGGCGTTCATCTCCTTGGCGTTATCGGTGTTGGGGTTGAACTTGCCCCAGACGGAGATCATGAGATGGGCATGCAGGGCGTGGATGGCGTCGATCCAGCCGACGGGGTCGGGAAAGCGGGTGGGATCGAACTGGTGCGAGCCCCATGCGTCGGCGCGCCAGTACTGCCAGTCCTGCACGATGTTGTCGAAGGGGATCTGGCGGTCACGGAACTGCTTGATGACATCGAGCGACTGGCCGGCGGTCTCGTAACGCTGGCGCGACTGCCAGAGGCCGAAGACCCAGTTGGGGAGCATGGTGGCACGTCCAGTGAGGAGGCGATAGCCGGCGATGACCTGATCGGATGTGGGGCCGTAGACGAAGGTGTAGTCGATGCCGTCGCCTACCTCGGACCAGAGCGATGTGTCGGCGGAGGGCGGAGGGGTCTTCCAGAGGAAGGTGAGGGTGGACTGCTGCTCGGGGTCGTTCTCGATCTTGATGGGAACTTTGTGCCCGGCGAGTAGATGAACGAGGACCTGATCGTTGGTGGGGTTCCAGCTCTGACGCCAGTGGTCCATCACTAATTTGCCGTCAATCCAGACCTGGATGCCGCCGTTGGAGTAGGCCTGAAACTGGTAGTCTCCGGTGACGGGGGCGAGGATGGAGCCCTGCCAGCGCTGCGGCTTCAGGGGCGCGGGACGGGCTCCGCCGGGGGGACGGTTGCGGCGCATGTCGATGCCAATGTCGGAGGACTGGCTGGGCGGCTGGGAGCCGTCGATGGGCGCGAGGGTGAGGCCGCCGGGTTTGCCGTCCGCGTCGAAGAGGTTGGCGGGCGGGATGGCGGCGAAGGGGCGCAGATCGCCGAAGCGGGTGAAGGAGGTGTTGTCCCAGAGGATGCCGTAGCCGCGCGAGGAGACGAGGAATGGCACGACGATGTTGGTGTTGTGCTGCCAGAGGTCGAGATCGTAGCCCTTGATGTCTGTGATGCCAAGCTGCATCTGGCCGAGGCCGTAGAGGGACTCGCCGGGCTGGGAGTTCCAGCGTTGCTGGATGTGGAATGTGTCTTCGCCCTGGACGGCGGCGGGCTCCAGCGTGCGGATGCCTGCGGCTTCAGAGAGGATTGCGTGGCCCGCGAGGTCTGCGAAGGAGACGGTGCCGGAGTTGCGGTTGACGATGACGTGCAGTTTGGCGGTGGTGAGGACGAAGGAGGTGGGGCGTTCGGCGAGCTTCCAGCCGGTGGTCAGCGAGGTTTGCGGAAGGACATCGAGCGAGGCGCGGGTGAAGAAGGCGACGGATTTGGCGAAGGCCACTCGGACGACGCTGTCGGAGAGGAGCTGGATGCGGAGATCGCCGGAGTCGAGGTGGAGGGTGAGGCCATCGGGCTGGCGATCCATCCTGGTTGGGGCTACGGGCGTCGCCGAAGCCACGGGCGTTGCGGGAATTGCTGGCGTGGCCGGGGCTGCATGAAGGGTGAGTGCGGAGAGGCCGAGAGAGGCGGCAAGAATTGCGGAGTTCGCAGCGGCAGTAAATTGCATGAGGAAAGTTTACGCGCAGGGGCTTTTGGCGTTCCAGCGAATCCGTTGCCTGCGATTCTGCTGCGACAAACGAGCGGCCGGCCAGAGCGGATGGGACCAGCGCAATTCAATTCCATACAGGTATGATGAAAGTTCGGCACTCTGCTTCAGAGGGATGGTTTACGAAGGGCACTTTTACAGCCGGGAACAGGGACAGATGAAGCAAAACAGAACTAGACGGGTCGAGCTGTTCGACACCAGCCTGCGCGACGGGCTGCAGCAGCCGAACCTCGACATCTCGGTGCCCAATGCCGTTGGCCTGCTGGAGCGGATGGGCAAGTTTGGCGTCAGCTACGCGGAGATCGGGTTTGCCGGGGCGAACCAGTTTGTTGGCGACCTGGCCAGCGCACTGCGTTCGGTCGATACCGGGGCGATGAAGCTGGCGCTGTTCGGCAGAACGCGCGGACGCGGCAGCAAGGTCCAGGAGTGGGCCGACGTACAGATCATGGTGCGCCACAAAGAGCGCGTGCCGGTGGCTGTGGTGGTGGTGAAGTCCCGCCTGCTGGATGTTGCGAAGTCGCTGGAGACGACGCCGGAAGAGAACCTGCTGATGGCGCGCGAGACCATTGCGTGCCTGCACGACAATGGGCTGGAAGTGATTGTGGACCTGGAGCACGCGCTGGATGCTTTCCATGGACGGAGGGAGAACGGCGAGCTTTGCGAGGCAGATTTCGCCAAGCGCAGCCTGGAGTACTTCCAGCAGATGGTGGCGCAGTGCGTGGAGCAGAAGGTGAGCCGGATCATTGCGTGCGACACGACGGGGGGCGCCAATCCGGAGGAGGTCACGCAGCTCTTCGCGGGACTCGCGCACGCGCATCCCGAGGCATGTTTCGGATTTCACGGACACACCGACCGCGGATTTGGAATCGCCAACACACGGGCCGCAATTTTTGGCGGCGCAGTACAGATCCAGGGCACGATTCTTGGCACGGGCGAGCGCTGCGGCAACGTGAACCTGACGACCGTGATCGGGGCCATGCAGCTAAGAGGCGAGGCGGAGTTTGTTGCGCCCGAATCGCTTGCGGGGCTGACTGGCCTCGCGCAGGCGGCCTACGCGGCCTTCTCGCTGGAGGCACCGCACGGCGCACCCATCGTCGGCGCGGGGGCCTTCGGGACATGGGCAGGGATGCATGGAAGCAGCGAGGGCAAAGACCCTGGTGCGTACCTGTGGTGCGATCCAGCGAAGGTCGGCGCAAGCCCGCGGATTGGGGTCAACGCGCAGTCTGGACGGGCCAATATTATTCTGCTGTCGAAGTCGCTGGGGGTTGCTCTGAATGCAACCCAGGCGCAGATACTGCTGGACAGCAACCAGGGGATGATCGACGGCGGCGGCTATACAGCCAGCGAGATCTCGTTCACGCTGGCGTGCATGAAGGTGCTGAACACGCTGCGCCATAGCTTCAGCGTGAAGGGCTGGCGTGTGCTGGACGAGAGCGACGAGACGGGCAACCGGTATGTGCAGGCGTCGATGTCGCTGGTGGTTGACGAGGACAAGGTGACGACGACGCGCGCCGAGGGCTCCGGCCCGGTGGACGCGCTGACCAAGGCGATGCGGCAGGAGCTGGAAAAGTGGTACCCGGCCGTGGCACAACTGCGGCTGGACACATTCAGCGTGACCGCGATCGACGTGGTGGCGCACGACACGGCGGCGCATGTGAGGGTGACGGTGAGCTTCCACGCCGAGGGGCACTCGTCGTGGACGACCGCGGGCGTCAGCAGCGATCTGAACCAGGCAGCGCTGATGGCGATTGTGGATGGGTTCCACTACTGGCTGGTGAAGAACCCCGCGTAGGGGATGCAGGCAGAGGGTCCGGGGCTAAAGCCCTTTGATTCCATTGGCCTTATTCAAGGGGATGAATCCCCCTGCTCCCTCCGAAAAAGGCAAAGGCGGAGCTTTTGTGGGAGAAAGGGGTGGAGGGCTGGGGTGGGGCGGGGTTCGTCGGGATCCTTCGCGCTCGAAAGACGCGCTCAGGATGACAGCATGAACAGGAGTTTTTTAGCAGCCTGTGAAGGCCCCTGCTCCCTCCGAAGAACAGAAGCAACGGCAACGGCCAATGCGGGGATTCTTCGCTGCGCTCAGAATGACAAACAAAAAAGGCATCCCACCCTTTCGCAAAAGCGCGAAAGGATGGGGCACCCAATTAGTTGGCAGGTTTCGATGAATGAAGCGTCCGGTTACTTTGCGGTCATCTGCGCGGCGATGGGGGGCATGGCGTCCCAGTCGTCGGTGCGGAAGGGCGCTGCCTGCAGGCCTGCGCCGTTGTAGAGGTTGGCGGTATTGGGGAAGTTGTCCCAGGCGTAACGCACCGCGAGCGGCGCGCTGACCTGAGGGCTGCTGACCACAACCGAGTCGCCGACGATTTTGGCGTCGGCATCGATGAACTTCTGGTCCGCGCCGGCGATCTGGAACCACTTGAGCGGGCTTCCGTCTTTCGACTTCAGGCCTGCGGCGTGGGTGAATTTGACGCGGATCGCACTGCCCTCGACTTTGCTGGACGCATAGAGCGGCCCGGAGAACTCAATCTTGCGGCCGTAGACATTGGCCAGGGCGATCTTGCTCAGGTTCTCGCCGAGGGGCTCCTTGTTCTTGGGGTGGACATTGTGAATTTCTCCGGTGTCGAGCACGACCGCCATCCCGGTATTGTGCAGGGAAAGGATCTTGGCCTGCTGTTCGCGAACCAGGGGGTTGTTGCTGACGTTGGCCTGGCCGGGCAACTGGACGACGTAGAAGGGGAAGTCTCCCTGGTGCCAGCGCGCGCGCCATGTGGTAACCATCGTATCCATGACATGGCCGTAGAGCATGAGGCCATTCGCCCCGCCGGTGATGGACTCGCCCTGATACCAGATGGCACCGCGAATGGCGAAGGGAATAAGGGGGTTAATCATGGCGTTATAGAGCACGGTGGGCTGGTGCTGATCGCGCGAAGGATCGCGCATCGGGCCGGGGGCTGACGCGCGCGCGTTGATGGTGAGCGGAGCTGGCGGAGCGCCGGCATCGGTTGCACCTGGATGCGCCTTGAAGTAATTCTCGCGTGCGTCGAGCTTGTCCAGCATGGGCTTGAGCAGCGGATCGGCGGCCATGGCGTCGCGGGGAATCCATGCCTCGGCGGTACTGGCACCAAAGGCCGAGACCAGGATGCCAACGGGGAGCTTGAGCGCCTGGTTGAGATCGCGGCCGAAGAGATAGCCGACGGCGGACCAATCGGGCACGTTCTGCGGCGTGCAGACCGTCCATGAGCCGGTGACGTCGGACTGCGGGTCCAAAGCCGACACGCTCCTAGCCTGGAACATGCGCAACTGGGGATAGTTTGCCGCGGCGATTTCCTTGTCTTCGTTGAGCAAGCCATAGGGCGGATGGCCCTTGGCGGAGACGTTGAACTGCATGTTGGATTGGCCGGAGCCAAGCCACACCTCGCCGACCAGAACGTCCTTGACTACGATGGGAGCGTCGCCCGCGCCATCGCCTGCGATGGTCATCTCAAACGGGCCGCCGGCCTTGAGATTGTAAAGGCTGACTGTCCATTTGCCCTGCGCGTCGGCGGTGGCGGAGCGAGTCTGGCCGTTGAGGGTGACGGCGACCTTCTCGCCGGGAGTGGCCGTGCCCCAGATGGGCACCAGCGTTCCGCTCTGCAAGACCATGTGGTCGCTGAAGAGCGTGGAAGGCTTGACCGCAGCGCTGGCCGCCGCCGTGAAACACAACGTGGCCGAGAGGGATGCGATGAGCGACAGTCTCTTAATCAGGTTCATATATTTCCTCGTTGGTTTTTTTGAATCAATCTGGTTCAAGTCTGCTGATCTGCTGAAGGTGTAGAGGCGCTACAAACAAAATACTGAGATTCTGGCTGCGCCAGAATGACGACTTGTTTGGCTGAGCCAGAATGACGACTTGTTTGGCTGAGCC
>DAIRTY010000115.1:0-1829 GCA_036803645.1 Acidobacteriaceae bacterium
CAGGACAGAGACTCTCTGGTTCGGTCCCCAGGCAAAACAATTCATGAAGGGTGCGGGCGCCGGAATGCCGCGCGCACAAGGGTTTCGTTATGTATGCAGTGATTCGTACCGGCGGCAAACAGTACCTGGTCTCTCCGGGTGAGAAGTTCAAGATCGAGCGCACGGCGCACGAGAACGGCGTGATCGAATTTGCGGATGTGCTGGCTGTGAGCAGCGAAGAGGGCAAGTTCGAGGCGGACCTGACGGGCGCGAAGGTGACCGGCACGGTGCTGGGCGAGGGCCGCTTCGACAAGATCCTGGTCTTCAAGCTGAAGCGCAAGAAGCAGTACAAGAAGATGCAGGGACACCGGCAGGGCTTTGTCGAGGTTTCGATCAACGAGATTGTGGTGAACGGGAAGAGCTACAAGGCCGAGGCGGCCGCGAAGTAATTTCAAAACCGCTGTGGCCCGAGGGCCGCGCGAAAGAGGCGACGGAATGGCACATAAAAAAGGGTTAGGTTCATCCAAAAACGGGCGCGATTCAAATGCCCAACGGCTCGGCGTGAAGGTGTTCGGCGGACAGGCGATCCTGGGCGGCGGAATCATCGTGCGCCAGCGGGGAACACCGCTGAAGGCGGGCGCGAACGTTGGGCGCGGCAAGGACGACACACTGTTTGCCAAGGCTTCCGGCGTGGTGCGCTTCCAGGACCGCGGACAGCGCGGGCGATTTGTCATCGTCGATCCGGCGGAGATCAGCACGGTTCCAGCGTAGGGACAGCGCAACTCTGAAGTCAGCGAAGGCCCCGATCTTTCGGGGCTCTTCTGCTTTAAGGCGGTGCTTTCATGCAGGTTGCGGCGCGGGGATCAGATGGCCGATGCGGCGTCGGCGGGGGTGAGCTTCCGCGGAGGCTGGCAGTGTTCCGCGGCGGGCGCGCTGGATGCGGCAGGCGCAAGCTCGGCGGCGACGGATACAGGTGAAGTGCCGTCGGCGGGTGCAGGTGAGTTGGTTGAGGCGGTCTGCGGTGCGGGGGCTGGGACGATCTGCTCCGCGGAGGCGCTGGGGACTGTTGTCTTGTTCTTGTAGCACAGGCGGCAGAGCACGGGGCGTCCTTGCGTGGGCTTGAATGGAACGGTGGTCTCGATGCCGCACTCGGAGCACTCGGTACGCGTCTCGGTGCGCGAGATGCCGGCCGCGGCCGGGCCACCCGCGGTTGCATTGGCCGTCTGCACGCCGCGCCTGGACTTGCAGGGCTTACAACGTTTGGGGTCGTTCTTGAACTGCTTGTCCTGGAAGAAGAGCTGTTCGCCGGCGGTAAAGATGAATTCGCAGCCGCAATCGGTGCAGGTTAAGATCCGGTCCACAAATTCCATACCGTTCTCCAGTCGTACATATCTCGTGCAGATAGAGATGATCCTGCGCGGCCCCGCGATTCGCGGATTGGGCGATGGGCAGGCTTTAATGTTCGAGATTCGAGGTTCGGGGTGGAGCGGCCGGGTGCGGTTAATGACGGAGGCCGCCTGCTCCGGGTGGGAGCGGGCGGCCAGCCATGGTTTCCAGAAACCGGGGTTTCGAGGAATTTGGGTTTAGCGGAGCAGGACTAGTCCTGTTCCTTGCGGATCTTCTTGCGGTTGCGCTTGCGGGCAAGCGCTTCTTTGACGCGCTTCTTTTCGCCGGGCTTCAGATAGAAGGAGTGACGCTTCACTTCCTTGATGATGTCTTCGGTCTGGACCTTGCGTTTGAAGCGGCGCAGCGCATTTTCCAGCGGCTCGCCTTCCTGCACACGAATCTCTGCCAAGGGGAATACACCTCCAAATCGTCCCAGATGGGCAGCTTTCAGAATACCGCATAAC
>DAIRTY010000115.1:1929-6696 GCA_036803645.1 Acidobacteriaceae bacterium
GGGGAATACACCTCCAAATCGTCCCAGATGGGCAGCTTTCAGAATACCGCATAACGGGGTACGCGGGGGATTTCTGGACTGGTAAAGTTTGGATTTGCACAGGTCTTGCGAAGAGCTTGTAGGGCTGCTAGAGACGTGAGAGCATGGCTGGCATGAGTAAGCGAACGCAACTAATGCTGAGGATATTCGTTGAGTTGCTCCTAGCAGCCGCTTTCTTGTATTCAAGCGTAAAGCAGTTTTACACCCTTTACACCCATCGTTTTCCGTTGCCGACCTACATGTACGTCGGTAGTGCTATTTTTCTCCTTCTGATTGCGGTCATTTTAATCGCAGATACGGCCAGAATCGCTCGGCGTCTACGGGTTCCATTGCCCAAAGATTGAAACTTTACCAGTACCGGATTTCTGGCAAAGGGGAGGAGTTCGGCGCGGGCGGGAAAAAAGCTGTGGGGGCGTGCAATAATCCTGCAATGATTCGTGCGTATCAGGGACGGCTGCCGGTAGTGCCCGCGACGTGCTATGTGGACCTGTCGGCGCAGGTGATTGGCGACGTGGAGCTGGGCGAAAACGCCAGCGTGTGGATGAACGCCGTGCTGCGCGGCGACGTGAACGCGATTCGGCTGGGAGCGAACAGCAATGTGCAGGACTGCGCCGTGCTGCACGGGATGCGCGAAAAATATCCCGTGATCGTCGGCGACTGGGTGACGATCGGGCACAACGCGACGGTGCACGGATGCGTGGTGGAGGACGCGGTGCTGATCGGGATGGGGGCGACGATCCTGAACGATGTGCGGATCGGCGAGGGGTCGATCATCGCGGCTGGCGCGGTGATTGTGGAGCACACGGTGATTCCGCCCAACTCGCTGGTGGCGGGAGTTCCCGGCAAGGTGCGGCGCGTACTGGGCGACGAGGACCGGAAGTTGATTCTGAAGTACGCGCAGGACTATCTGGACTACGTTGCGATTTATTTGCATGAGACGGAGTAGAAGAGATGCGGCCACAGACTCTGAGGCGATAATAGAGCATTTTCACGGTGGGGTAGAGTGTCGCGCTTCGAGCGAAATACGGGGATTCTTCGCTGCGCTCAGAATGACAACTCTCTCGGGGTGCTGCGACCGCGGAGTTTTTTCTTCGTCTAACAGAATGATTGTGTGAGTTTTGCGGCGGTTTGATTTCTCGCGCCGTCTGCAAAAGATGGAATTGGGCGCGGTTTCGCTGTATATTAAGAGACCTAGCGTGCTCATCTCTGTTCCTTGCTCTGTGGGGTCTGCTTCGGCGGACGTGTCGATTGAAACCCGAATTGGTTTTCCGGCGTAGAGATCGCGGGGTCGCAGTGTCTGTTTCGGTTGGGGAACGAATTCCAGCACCCGGAAGGTTGCCATGAAACGATCCGATCGCTGTCAACGCATCCCCGACCCGCAAGGGCTGTACCATCCACGCAATGAGCACGATGCCTGCGGCATGGGGCTGGTGGCGAGCATTCGCGGAGAGCAGAGCCACGAGATCATCCGCAAGGGGCTGGAGGTTTTAATCAACCTGACGCACCGCGGGGCAGCGGGATGCGATCCGGAGACGGGCGACGGCGCGGGGATCCTGATCCAGATTCCGCACGCGTTCTTCAAGCAGGAGTGCAGCAAGCTGGGGATGCAGTTGGGCGAGCGCGGAAGCTATGGGGTGGCCATGGTTTTTCTGCCAGTGGACAAGCACAGCCGTCTGCAGTGCGAAGGGGTCCTGGAGCGGATTGCGCAGTCCGAGGGGCTGACGCTGCTGGGATGGCGCGATACGCCGGTGAATGGAGATCTGATTGGGCGCGAGGCGCGTGCATCGCAGCCGTACATCGAGCAGATGTTTGTGGGATCTCCGGAAGGGATGGACGAGGACACCTTCGAGCGGCTGCTGTACATTGTGCGCCGCCGGACGGAGAACGAGATTGCAGCGTCGGAGATCGAGGACAAGGACGACTTCTACATTCCGTCGATCTCCTGCCGCACGATTGTCTACAAGGGCCTGATGCTGGCTCCGCAGATTGAGAAGTTCTACTACGAGCTGGCCAATCCGCTGGTGGCGAGCGCGCTGTGCCTGGTGCATCAGAGGTTCTCGACCAACACATTTCCCAGTTGGAAGCTGGCGCACCCGTATCGCTACATGGCGCACAACGGCGAGATCAACACCATTCGCGGCAACGTCAGCTGGATGAACGCGCGCCAGTCGGTGCTGGCGAGCCCGCTCTACGACGGCAAGATCGACAAGCTGTATCCGGTGATTGTTCCGGGCGGCAGCGACTCGGCGTCGATCGACAACGCGGTGGAGTTTTTGTTCCAGTCGGGCCGCTCGCTGCCCCATGTGATGGCCATGCTGATTCCCGAGGCTTGGTCGGGCAATCCGGAGATGGACCCGAAGAAGCGCGCGTTCTACGAGTTCCACGCGTCATTGATGGAGCCGTGGGACGGGCCGGCGTCGGTGTGTTTCACCGATGGCCGCGTGGTTGGCGCGACGCTGGACCGCAACGGACTGCGGCCAGGGCGGTACATCGTGACCAAGGACGATCTGGTAGTGCTGGCGTCGGAGGCTGGCGTCATCGAGGTGCCGCCGGAGGACGTGCGCAAGAAGGGCCGGTTGCAGCCGGGTCGGATGTTCCTGGTGGATACGGTGGAGCACCGGATTATTTCGGACGAGGAGATCAAGCAGTCGCTGGCCGGACGCCAGCCCTACGCGGAGTGGCTGAAGGATCAGCAGGTGTTGCTGGACGATCTGCCGGAGCCGTGGAAGGTGATCGAGTCGGACCCGGAGACTTTGTTGCGCCGCCAGCGCGCCTGCGGGTACAGCGAGGAAGACCTGAAGATGCTGTTGGGGCCGATGGGATCGAAGGGCGAGGAGCCGACCGGGTCGATGGGAGCGGACACTCCTCTGGCGTGTCTCTCGGACCGGCCGCAGCAGTTGTTCAGCTACTTCAAGCAGCTCTTTGCGCAGGTGACCAATCCGCCGATCGACCCGATCCGCGAAGAGCTGGTGATGTCTTTGATCAGCTACATCGGGACGGAGCGCAATATTCTGAACGAGGCGCCGGAGAACTGCCACACGCTGAAGATCCCTCACCCGATTCTGACCAATCGCGATCTGGAGAGGCTGCGGCGGATCTCTTCGGGCGATCTGCTGGCGACCACACTGCCGACGTTGTTCCACGCAGCCGATGGCGAGGCTGGACTGAAGCACGCTTTGGACGATCTAAGCGCGCGCGCCGCGTATGCTGTGTCCTCCGGCTACACGCTTCTGATCCTGTCGGACCGCGGCGTGAATGCCACTCTTGCGCCGATTCCCAGCCTGCTGGCGATGGCCGCGGTACACAACCGGCTGGTGCGCGACAAGACGCGCACCCAGGTGGCATTGATTATCGAGAGCGGAGAGCCGCGCGAGGTGATGCACTTTGCGTTGCTGATCGGATATGGCGCGAGCGCGATCAATCCGTATCTGGCGATTGAGACGCTGCACGACATGAAGCTGCGCGGGCTGCTGGCGGACGACGTTACGTCCGAGTACGCGGAGAAGAACTACATCAAGGCAATCAACAAGGGACTGCTGAAGACCTTCTCCAAGATGGGAATCAGCACGCTGCAGAGCTATCGCGGGGCGCAGGTCTTCGAGGCGGTGGGGTTGAACCAGTCGCTGATCGACGCATACTTCTCCGGAACGGCCTCGCGGGTGGAGGGCGTGGGACTGGATGTGCTGGCGCGCGAGGCGCAGATGAAGCACGAGTACGCCTTCCAACCGCTGACCGAATCGGAGACGGACCTGGTGGTGGGCGGGCAGTACCAGTACCGCGAGGGCGGCGAGTACCACCTGGTGAATCCGGCGACCATCAGCAAGCTGCAGCAGGCGGTGCGGCAGAACAACCCGGCCACGTTCCAGGAGTACACCGACCTGATCGACGAGCAGAGCAAGCACCTGTGCACGCTGCGCGGGCTGATGCAGTTCAAGTACGCGGACAAGGCGCTGCCGATCGACGAGGTCGAGCCGGCCAAGGAGATTGTGAAGCGCTTCACCACCGGCGCGATGAGCTTCGGCTCCATCAGCAAGGAGGCGCACGAGACGCTGGCCATTGCAATGAACCGCATTGGCGGGATGTCCAATACGGGCGAAGGCGGCGAGGACCCGGAGCGGTTCCTGCGCGACGCCAACGGCGATCTGCGGCGCAGCGCGGTGAAGCAGGTGGCAAGCGGGCGCTTCGGCGTGACGGCCAATTATCTAGTGAATGCGGACGAGATCCAGATCAAGATGGCGCAGGGCGCGAAACCCGGCGAGGGCGGACAGTTGCCCGGGCACAAGGTGGACGAGATCGTCGCGCGGCTGCGCTGTTCGGTGGCCGGAGTGACGCTGGTCTCCCCGCCGCCGCACCACGACATCTACTCGATCGAAGACCTGGCGCAACTGATCTACGACCTGAAGAACGTGAACCCGAAGGCGCGCATCGCGGTGAAGCTGGTGGCGGAGGCTGGAGTGGGCACGGTGGCCGCGGGCGTCTCCAAGGCGCACGCCGACGTGGTGCTGATCTCGGGCGACAACGGCGGCACCGGCGCTTCGCCGCAGAGCTCGATCAAGCACGCGGGCCTGCCGTGGGAACTGGGCCTGGCGGAGACGCAGCAGGTGTTGCTGCTGAACGATCTGCGCAGCAGGATTACGGTGCAGACCGATGGCAAGCTGCAGACCGGGCGCGATGTTGTAATCGCGGCGCTGCTGGGTGCCGAGGAGTTCGGATTTGCGACCATGCCGC
>DAIRTY010000116.1:0-6638 GCA_036803645.1 Acidobacteriaceae bacterium
TTCCTGGGTGGGCGTTACCCCATCCTCGGCGACATGCTCGACCGCTCCACGCCTCCGCCCGCCTACGCCTACGCCTTCCCCCCGCCGCAACCCACGCCGCCCTACCAGCCGCCGCCGCCGCAACCCCCGCCACCCGAACCGCCGCCGTCTCAACCGTAGCGCTGCGCACACATAATGGAGCTGTCATCCTGAGCGAAGTCTGGCGCGCACTTTGCGCCAGACGGAGTCGAAGGACCCCGACGAACTCCGCCCAGCCCATACCGCTCGAACCGTTCTTCCCGCATCTCCTGTTCTTCGCTCGTACGACTCAGGCGACGTCATCCCCATCCGCATTCCACCGGCACCCGCACTTATCGCATCGCCACGATTCGCTGCCAAGCGGCAGCGGCAGGCCCACCGCAAACGTAGAAACCAGCGCCGCGGATCGACTGTGCCCTTCAAAGGTGATGTCAATCGACCCGCAGCTTGGACAGCGAGGCTGATCAAACTTCACCTCGCTTGCAAACGAAATCGACTCAGGAACCGGCTGACTGAGAAGCTCCAACGCTGCCTCCGAATCCTCAGGACGAACCTGAAGACGAAGACCGCCAATAAAATTCGAAATCTGCCAATCCAATCGAACCAGGTTTTCATCGCGCAGAAAGCAGAACATTCCAGCAGACTCAAGCACAGTCCGCGCCACGATCGCCTCGGAAGTGTCCCGGTAACGCCGTACCGTTACCAGCCGTTGGCTCGTCACCTCCACTCGATCATCGTCGCCTTCGATGACCGGAGCCTCCATCCCCCGCCGCGCAAACTCCCCACGCAACGCTTCCTGAGCCGGCTCCACAAGCGAGCCGTACGAGGCAGCCAGATTCAGCAACTCCCCCTCATTCATCCGCGCATACTCCTCCGAGAAGCTGCGCACAGCATCGGTATCTGACTGCTTTGTCATGTTGAGGATAGTAGCAAAGACCTTTGTCGTAAGCTCGAAGATTCTCCTGCCTTGTCGTGCTGCTCTACCGCTGCACGTGCCCGCTCAGCTCCATCCTTACCACCCGCCGGTCCGCATCCACATACACCGTCCCCGAGAGCGGCGGATCGCTGCGCCCCTGCATCATCGGCGTGTCATACATAAACCGCAGGTCCATAAACCGCACCGCGGTCCAATCCGGCGTTCCCGGCGGAGCGCCCATCGCCGCCACCGGCCCAATCTCCGTAACCACCGGCCAGCTTGACCAGTCCAGGTACACCTCGCCCAGCCAGCTCCGCTTGGCCGCCAGCGTCGCCAGCGTAGTCGGTGGCTTATAAAACAAATCCTGCTCCGGATCGGTCGCCACCGTCGACCGCAGCGTGTCCACCGTGGCTATCTGGTAGTACCCCGGAGTCTCCACCACCGTGTGCCACCGATAAGGATTCCCCGGATAAGGACTGGCCGTCACGCGCAGCACCTCCGCCGGCAAAACCTGCGCCGCGGAATCCGGTCCGCCCGAAGAACCCATCGACTCCGCCAGCCCTGAGTCTCTAGCCCCATAGTTCGCCGTCGACGCCAAATGCACCGCCGCGCCATGCTCCACCTCGCGCCATCCCCACAGCCCCACCATCGCCGCCAGCGCAAAGATCGCCCAACCTCTCCCGCGAAAAGTCTCCCGCCGTGCGCCCACCTCGTTGCCCACCATCCCAAACAAAGCCGGAGCAACCAGCGCCGTCAGCAGCACCACAAACAGCACCGGCTCGAAGATGAACACAATCGATCCCGCGTACCAGTGCGCATTGAATGGGAAGAAGGGCCGCAGCCCGAAGTTGTTCGTCCAGTCCAGCAGAAGGTGGCTGAGCAGCGCGATCAGCACAAACCCATACAGCAGCCCCCAACGCACCGGAGCCGCCGTCAGCGGCTTCGTTTCCCCGCTCCGCTTCGCCCGCCGCACTCTCCAGCGATGCACCACCCACACCACGCCCAGCACAATCAACCCGTCGAACGGCAGCCCAACCAGCGTATGCGTGATCCCGCGATGGTGTTGAAATGCCGCAACCGGCCCTCCAGCCGCCCATAGTGTATCCAGGTCTGGAGCCTCCGCCGCCAGCGTCATCGCCAGCGTCGCGTATGCCACCTTGCGGTTGCATCCCGCACGCGCAAGGCAGGCTCCGGTCATCAAATGTGTGATGGGTTCCATGGGGAGTGTGCAGACTGGTTCCAGCATACCGCTTGCGCCCGATTTCAGCGCGGAGAACTCCCGCCCGTCCTGTACCATGGGCCGAACCCTGAAACTCCCATGCCACAAATCCCTCCCGATCCTCCGAGATCATGGCGCGATAAGGCTCGAACCCTCCTCGAACCCACGGTCGTCTTCACCTGCGCTCTTGTCTTCGCCATCTTCGCCCTCGGTCTCTGTGTTCTTATCCTGTCCGGGAACAATCCAGTTGGCCGCGACGTCGTCAGCTTCTGGGCAGCCGGCCGCCAGATCGTTCAACACGCAAACCCCTACGACAGCGCTTCCATCCTGAAGATCGAGCGGTCCGCCGGATTCTCCGATCAATCCCAGGTCCTCCTCATGCGCAATCCTCCCTCCGCGCTCTGCCTGGTGGTTCCGCTGGGACTCTTCGGTCTGCGCGCCGGAGCGTTGATCTGGTCGCTGCTTCTTCTAGCGGCCTTTGTGCTCTCGGTCCATCTGCTCTGGGCGATGCTGGGCCGCCCACGCAACAAGCTGCATTACCTGGGCTACTCCTTCGCTCCCGCGCTCCTCTGTATTCTTGGCGGTCAGACCGCGCTCTTCGCCCTGCTCGGCCTCACCCTCTTTCTGCGCTTCCACCAGAGCCGCCCATTCGTGGCCGGACTCTCGCTCTGGCTCTGCGCGTTGAAGCCTCACCTCTTTCTTCCCTTCGCCACAGTCCTGCTTCTGTGGATCGTCCTCTCCCGCTCCTACCGCATCCTCGCGGGCGCAGTCCTGGCGATCGCCGCCAGCTCGCTGGCCGCCTGGCTCCTCGATCCCGCGGTCTGGACGCAGTACGCCCGGATGATGCGCACATCCGGCATCGAGCGCGAGTTCATCCCCTGCCTCTCGGTCGCCCTGCGATTTGCAATCCATCCACAGACAATAGCGTTGCAATACCTCCCCGCGCTCGCCGCCTGCCTCTGGGCAATCTATTTCTTCTGGAAGCGCCGCCAGCAATGGAACTGGATGCAGGATGGCGCACTGCTGATGCTGGTCTCCATCCTCGCCAGTCCGTACGCATGGATCACCGACCAGGCACTCCTTATTCCAGCGCTGCTGGTGGGTGTCTATCGCGCCACCACGCGCGCGCAACTTGGTGTCCTCGCGCTGGCCAGCGCCACCATCGAGATCGCGCAGCTCCTCGGGGCGAACCTGCACTCTGCCCTCTATCTTTGGACCACTCCGTTCTGGCTCGCGTGGTTCCTCTACGTCTCCGCAAAGGCGCACACTCAAGCCAGCCAGCGCTCTCTATAATCATCCCAGGATGCCCTCCGAACTCACTCCCGGCCAGCAGATCGAAGCCTTGCGCGAGGAGCTGCGCCACCATGAGCATCTCTACTACGTCCTCGACGCGCCCGAGCTGACCGACGCCGGCTACGACCTGCGCATGAACCGCCTGCGCGCCCTCGAATCCGCCCATCCCGGCCTCATCACACCCGACTCGCCCACCCAGCGCGTCGGCGGCAAGCCCCGCGAAGGCTTCGTCAAAACGCCTCACTCCCGCCCCATGCTCTCGCTCGACAACGCCTACAGCGAGGCCGACCTCCGCGCCTGGGACGCCCGCCTGCGCGAGTCCCTCCCCAGCAGCGAAATCGTCCGCTACGTCTGCGAACTGAAGCTCGACGGCCTCTCCCTCGCCCTGCTCTACGCGCCCGCCGCATCCGCAGACGGCTCCGCCCATCTCCAGCGCGGCCTCACTCGCGGCGACGGCGCCATCGGCGAGGACGTCACCTCCAACGTCCGCACCATCCGCTCCGTCCCGCTCAGCGTCTCCGCGGCGAAGCTGCGCGCCGCAGGCCTGCCCGCCAGCTTCGAGGTCCGTGGCGAGGTCATCCTCCCCCATGCCGCATTCCGCAAGCTCAACGAAGAGCGCGAAGCCCAGGGCCTCCCCCCCGCCGCCAATCCACGCAACGCCGCCGCCGGAACCATCCGCACCCTCGAGCCCAACATCGTTGCCCAGCGCCGCCTCGACTTCTACGCCTACTTCCTACTCCACGGCGACAGCGACCCCAATCAGTCCGGCGAGACCCTCCTCGCCACGCAGTCCGCCACCCTCCAATCCCTCCGCACCGCCGGCTTCCACGTCAACGCCCACGCCACCACAGTCGATTCCATCGACCAAGTCCTAGCCTTCATCGCCAACGCCGACAGCCTGCGCGACACCCTCGGCTACGAGATCGACGGCGTCGTCATTAAAGTCGACTCCACAGCCCAGCAGCGCCGCCTCGGATTCACGGGCCGCGCCCCGCGCTGGGCCATCGCCTACAAGTTCGCCGCGCGCGCCGCCATCACGCAGTTGAAGAGCGTGGACTTCCAGGTCGGCCGCACCGGAAAAATAACTCCCGTCGCCGTGCTCACGCCCGTCCTCATCGGCGGCACCACCGTCTCCCGCGCCACCCTCCACAACGCCGACGAGATCACCCGCCTCGGCGTCCGCCTCAACGACTTCGTCCAGGTCGAGCGCGGCGGAGACGTAATCCCCAAAATCGTCCGCGTAGTCCCAGCCTCCGATGTAGCCGCCAATGCCCAGGAGTCTGTAGCAGCCAGTGCCCAGGAGTCTGTAGCAGCCAGTGCCCAGGAGTCGTCATTCTGGCGAAGCCAGAATCTCAGTATTTCGCCGTTGCCTGTTCCTGCTTCTGCGCCGTTGCCTGTTCCTGCTTCTGCGCCGTTGCCTGTTCTTGATTGTCATTCTGACCCTGAACGAAGGGAAGGGGAAGAATCCCCGCATTCCGCTCGTAGCGCCACACACTTCCCCCTCAGCGAAGAGGCTTCAACGACAGAAGCGCAGTCCTCGCGCGACACCGAACCGATCCTCTTTCCCACGCATTGCCCCGAATGTAGCAGCACCCTCGTCCGTGCCTCTGGCGAAGTAGACTGGCGATGCGTCAACGCCAACTGCCCCGCCCGCCTGCGCGAGCAGCTCCTCCACTTCGCCGCCCGCAACGCCATGAACATCGAAGGCCTCGGCGACGCATTGGTCGCTCAGCTCCTCGGCCAAAGCCCTTCCCTCTGCGAGGATGCTTCCACACCAGAAGCTCATACCTCACAGCCCATAGCTCACAGCTCGACCCGAAAAACCGAAACCTCGGATTCCCCACGCATCAGCGATGCGCTTGTCATCAAGGCATGTGCCGAACAGCCGCGCGAGCCATTGATCCGCACCCTCTCCGACCTCTACACCCTCACCCGCGAAGACCTCCTCCAGCTCGACCGCATGGGCGAAAAATCCGCCCAGTCCCTCCTCGATCAGATCGCCCTCTCGAAGTCCGCAGGACTCGTCCGCCTCCTGCTCGCCCTCGGCATCCGCTTCGTCGGCGAGCGCACAGCCCAGCTCCTCGCCGCCCACTTCGGCTCCATGGATGCCCTGCAAATCGCCACCACCGGCGAACTGGAGCAAGTCAATGAAGTAGGCCCCCGCGTCGCCCAGGCCATCGTCGAGTTCTTCGCCGAGCCGCACAACATCGCCCTCATCCAGCGTCTCAAAGACGCACAGCTTTCCATGACCGCCGAGAAAAAAATCACCACCTCCATCCTCGCCGGCCTCACCTTCGTCCTTACCGGCTCTCTCCCCACCCTCACCCGCGAGGCCGCCAAGGACCTCATCGAATCCGCCGGTGGCCGCGTCTCCGCCACCGTCAGCAGGAAGACCTCCTACCTCATCGCCGGCGAAGACTCCGGCTCCAAGCTCGACCGCGCCCGCGCCCTCAACGTCCCCATCCTCGACGAACCCTCCCTGCGCGCGCTCCTCAACCCATCCCCGCATCCTCAGGAACCGCCCGCGCATCCTACGGTATAGTTGAATCGTATGGGCGAAAAAGTCCGCAGCGCGCGCGCCGATCCTCCCTGGAGAATTCTCCTCGCGCTCCTCTGCGTCCTGCTGGTCGTCGTCCTCGGCTCCGTCCAGGTCGCGCACACCCACGCCGACGGCAACGAAACCCACGCCGACTGCGCTCTCTGCGCCGCGGCCCACATCTCCGTTCATCCCGTCCATGCTCCTGCCCCCGCGCCAACGACCTCCATCGTCGCCACGCTGGAGTCCTTGCCGCCGTCCATCCTGCCCAGCGCACTCTCGACCTTCGCCCTCTTCACTCGTCCCCCGCCTGTCAGTTGACATCGCTCCCGCTCAGGACCTCGTCAACATGCAACCGGCAATTCATCAGGGGGAACTTCATGAACACGTCCAAACGACGCGGCATCTCTACAGCATTCGTCATCCTCGCCACATCTCTCACCCTGTTCGCGCCTCGCGTCTCGGCCCAATCTCCCGCCCAATCTCCCGCGCAGTCTCCTTCTCAGCGCCGTCCCGCGCCCGCGCGAGTCCAGTCCGCCGGAAACGCCGGGACCATCTCCGGCCTGGTCGCCGATCCCACTGGCGCCATCATCCCCAACGCCACCGTCACACTCTCCAACGCCATCAGCGGCCTCTCCCGCTCCGCCACCACCGAC
>DAIRTY010000117.1:0-6622 GCA_036803645.1 Acidobacteriaceae bacterium
TCGATGTTACCGCGCACCGGAGCGTTGCAGAAAGCGAAAGCGCATCCCTGCCTGCTCGCCGCGATTCGTACGCAGCCAGAGACGGCACGGACTCGACGCAACCCGCCGTGCGCTCGCCCCTGCTTTCTGAGACAATGGAATTCGCATGAAACCCGACAATCTGATCTCACTCAAAGACGATATGGTGGCGTTCATCGCGGGCCACGGCCTACGCCGCTTCAATGGATACATCACGGACGAAGTTCCCAGCGTCATCTTCGAGGACGAAGAGCCGGACTCGTGGAAGGACTTTGTGGAGCACGCCAAGGCCGCCGGTGCCAGCTTCGTCACCATGAGCGAGGTGATGCTGGAGAAGGCCGATGTCGCCATCCTGCTGGAGCAACTGCGCGACCAGAGCTACCCCGATCCCGATGCGCCGGAGATCGACGACGCCGAGAGCCTGGTGAAACACGTTGGCAAGATCGGCTACCTGCAGCTCGGATTTGCCCACCAGGGCGTGATGTTCCTGTTCGAGACCTCGACCGACTGGTACGAGCAGTTCCAGGAGCTGATCGAGACCATCACCGACCTCGGCGGCATGGTCATCGACGACCACGGTCACAACCACGACGAGGACTGACGCAGGTGCCGTCGAAGTTGCCGGACCAGGGTTCGCCAGCAGCGCAGGAACCATCCAATCCAACACCGCCGCCCGCGTGGATGCTGAAGGCGGGTTCCAAGCCGGGTGCCGATGCACAGACGGTCCAGACCCTGGCGGCGCATCTCCCCTGCCCGCCTGCCATTGCGCAGGTTCTTGTCACGCGCGGCATTGACATGCCTGCCGTGGCCGAAGCTTTTCTCCATCCCACGCTGGAAGCGCTGCTTGACGATTCCACCTGCGACCCCACGCAGATGCTCGGCATGGACGCCGCCGTCGAGCGAATTCTGCGCGCAGTCCAAAGCGCCGAGCCGATCCTGATCTACGGCGACTACGACGTGGACGGCACCACGGCGACCGCCCTGCTGAAGACGGCCATCGAGCGAATCGGGCTGGCCATCGAACCGCAAAAGCCCACGCAGGTCACCTATCACCTGCCGCATCGCATCCGCGAGGGATACGGAATGCAGAACGCAATCCTCGGCGAAGCGGCTGCTTCCGGGGTGCGCCTTGTGATCAGCGTGGACACCGGCATCCGCGCCATTGCCGAGGCGGTCGAGGCGCGCGCACTGGGACTCGACCTCATCGTCACCGACCACCACCCGCCCGACGGCGCGACGATTCCCGACGCGCTGGCTGTTGTCAATCCCACGCAGCCCGGCTGCCCCTATCCCAACAAGAACCTGTGCGGGGCCGCCGTCGCATTCAAGCTGGCGCAGGCGCTGCTCGATGCCGCCGCACCGCTGACGGCGGACGCTGAAGTATTCCGCGCGCGTACTCGCGGCGTGCTGCTCCCATCGTTCCTGAAGCTGGTGGCCATCGCCACGGTTGCCGACTCCGTGCCACTCACTGGCGAGAACCGTACAATTGCGGCTTTGGGCCTTGCTGCGCTGGCGAATCCCGTGCAGCCCGGCCTGCGCGCGCTGATGCAGTTGGCGAAGATTCCGCTGGACCGCGCGCCGACCGCGACCGAGGTTGGCTTCCGCATCGCGCCGCGCATCAACGCCGCCGGACGCATGGACATCGCGGACGACGTGGTTGAGCTGCTGCTTACACGCGATGCGGCCCGCGCGCGCGAGTTGGCCGGGAAACTCGATCGCCTCAATCAGGAACGCCGCGCCTCCGAGGCACGCGCGCTCGATGCCATCGACCGCGAGCTACAGCCGCTGGTCGACGGCAACGGCGAGTACCCGCGCGAGTGCCTGATTCTCGACAATCCCGAGTGGCATCGCGGCGTGCTGGGCATTCTGGCCTCGCGCGTGGTGGAGCGCACGGGCCGCCCCGCGATCATCGTCACCCATGCCGACGGCAACGCGCACGGCTCGGGCCGCTCCGTCGCCGGCTTCCACCTGCTCGACGCCATCACATACGCAAACGGGGCAGCCAACGCCGAGGACCCGGCCGCACCGCTCTTCAACCGCTTCGGAGGCCACGCCCACGCGGTCGGCTTCTCGCTTGCCTCCGAGCGGCTTCCGCTGCTGCGCGCGCGCATGAAGGACTATGCGTCCACCCACCTTACCCCCGCGCTTCTGGTTCCGCGGCTCGACTACGACGCTGAACTCTCGCTGGCCGAGATCACTCCCGAGCTGATGGCCTGGGTCGCGCGCCTTGAGCCCTTCGGCATGGGCAACCCCGAGCCGGTCTTCCTCACTCGCGGCGTTACGCTCGCCGCGCCCATCCGCATCATCCAGGAAAAACACATCGCCCTGCAACTGATGCAACGCGACCCTCGGCAACCAGAGAGCAGCAGTCGGGAGCGCGAGAAACCGCAGAGCAGTCCGCGCGGGCAGAGCAGTCCTGCCGCAATTCCCGCCCTCGGCTGGAGCCGCGACGCCATTGGCTGGCCTGCGCGCTGCAATCGGCTCGCGCTCGCCAAGGGCTCCGCGATCGACGTTCTCTACCGCCTGCGGCACAACACTGGCCCCTACGCCAGTTCGCAGTTCGGCGGTCTCGAACTCGAGCTCAGCGACCTGCGACTGGCCAGCGCGACGTTGCAGTCCTAAGTTTTGTCCAACAATAAGTCCTGAGCGAACACTATTTCGGTGCCGATCCGTACACCGATCGCACAAAAACTTTAGTTCTGTAACGGGCAAGATGATTTTTGCTTCGTTCGGCACGGCAAGTCGTCTTATATACTGACACTTGAAGACATGGCCCCTAATCCCAAGTCAAATCGCGCAGCGACGTTTGCAATCTGGGGGGCAGCCCTCATTGTCATCCTTGCGGCGGTCTATGCGGTCCGCGTGCTCACACGCGAGCGCATCAGCGTCCGCGCCGACCAGGTCAGCTATCAGGACCTGAACAAGTCCTCCAGTACCAATGGCAAGGTAGAGCCGCTGGACGATTACCAGGCCCATGCGCAGGTCGCGGGCCGGGTCCAGGAGATCTACGTCAATGTGGGCGAAAAGGTCAGAGTGGGCCAGTTGCTGCTGAAGATGGACGACGCGGACGCGCTGGCGCGGCTGGCCTCCGCCAACTCCGCGCTGCGCGCCGCCGAACTTGCCGCCAGCGACATCGAACACGGTGGCTCGCAGGATGAGCGCAACACCAATGCCGCCGACCTGAGCCGGGCAAAGCTACAGCGCCAGCAGGACGCCGCCTCGCTCACCGCGCTCGAAGCGCTGCAGCAGAAGGGTGCGGCATCGCCGGCTGAGATCGCCACCGCACAGGCGCGCGTGCGTGTGGACGAGAACACGCAGCACAGCATCGAGCAGCACAGCACCGGGCGATACGGCGAGGCCGACCGCGCGCGCGCTCAGGCACAGCTCGCCGACGCGCGCGCCGCTGTTGCCGCGGCCAAGCGCGCCTATGCCAGCGCCGACATCCGCACGCCCATCGCCGGCGCCGTCTACTATCTCCCGATCGCCCAGTACGACTACGCCTCCACCGGCGACGACCTGATTTATGTCGCCGACCTTAAACATCTGCGCATCACGGCCTACTTCGACGAGCCGGAGGTCGGCAATCTCGCCGCGGGGCAGCCGGTCGCCATCACCTGGGAGGCCAAGTCCGGCGCCACATGGCATGGCCACATCATCCAGGCCCCCACCACTATCATCACCTACGGCACGCGCAACGTCGGCGAGTGCTTAATCGACGTGGACGATGCCGACGGCGTCCTGCAGCCCAACGCCAACGTCACCGTCAAAGTCACCACCGCGCAACACCTGCATGTACTCAGCGTTCCGCGAGAGGCACTGCGCTTCGAGGGTACGCAACCCTACGTCTTCCGCATCCTGCACAGGAAGCTGGTTCGCACCAACGTGCAGACAGGCATCATCAACCTCACGCAGGTCGAGATCGCAGGCGGCCTCGCCGAAGGAGACGCTGTCGCCCGCAACGCAACGGACCTCAGCGACGGTCTCGAAGTCACGCCTGTTTATTGATGAGCATGAACGCACAAACCTCCCCGATGCCTTCGTTCAAGCTCTCCCGGCCCGGCGCCGTCAAGCTGAGAGGGCTGCTCGCCCCAGGCCTCACTCTGAGCCTCATTTTGGCGGGCCTGATCTTCGCTGGCCCGCTGCGCGCCGAAGTGCGACCCGCGGAGATCGCAGCCGCCGATCGCGCGCTGGGGGCCAACGCAGCCGCCTACCACGCCTTGCAGGAGGGCCGCGGCGATGACGCCGTAAACCTGCTTCGCCCGACCCTTGCCGCCAACCCCGCCGACGCGCTCGCGCATCAGCTTCTGTGCCGCGTCTTCTATGCAGAGGATGAGGCCGACGAGGCCATCCAGCAGTGCGAGCTGGCTGTCTCCACAGCAGGCGGCGCGAGCGTTCTGGCCAGCGACTGCGAACTGTGGTTGGGCCGCGCCTACGGCATGAAGGCGCGCCACGCCGGCCCCATCGCCGGCTTCACCCTGGCGCGCAAGGTCAATGCCAGCTTCTCCCGCGCCGTCGCGCTCAACCCCGGCAACGTCGCCGCGCTCAACGACCTGGGCGAGTACTACGTCGCCGCTCCGTTCATCATCGGCGGTGGCACCGACCGGGCCCGTGCGCTGGCCGCCCGCATGATGCCCCGCTTCCCCGGCGCGGCGCACCGCCTGCTGGCGCGCATCGCGGACGCCGACAACAACCTGCCCACAGCTGAGTTCGAGTTCAAGCAGGCCGTCGCCGCCGAGAGATCTCCCGACGCCTGGATCGACCTCGCCCAGTTCTACCAGACCCACGCGCGCCCCGACGACGCGCTCGCCGCCATCAAGTCCGCACTCGTCGCCGACCGCACCCACGGCCCCGTGCTGGTGGACGCCGCCAGCATCCTGACCAAGGCACAGCGCGCGCCCGACCTCGCCGAACGCTGCCTGCGCGACTACCTCACCTCCCGCGCAAAGTCCGACGCCGCCCCCGCCTTCAAGGTCCATCTGCAACTCAGCCGGCTGCTCGCGGCCCGCGGAGACAAGCCCAGCGCAGACCGCGAGGTTGCCGCCGCCGCCGCGCTGGCCCCGGCCTTCACCCGAAACGCCAGGACAAGCCAGGGCCTATGATGCGTGAAGACGATACCATGGAAGTTGAACCCCTTCGAGGACGCCTCACGGATTGCATGACTTCCCTTCCTCCAACTCGCCAAACGCCCGGCCGCTCGCCAACCGGTTGTCTTCGGCATCTGTCATGCGCCCTGACGCTGGGCATATCTCTCACGCTTGCGCTCTCTGCTGACGCCCAACTTTCGCTCAGCACCGCGGTCGATCTGGCGCTACGCGGCAACCCTCGCGTACAAGGGGCCGAAGCCGATGTTGCCAAGGCGCGCGCCCAACTCTCCGAGTCCCACGACGCCTACGTCCCCTCCGTCACTACCGGCGCGGCAGTCGGCCAGTCCTACGGCTACAGCCCGTATCCGCCCACACTCTTCACCGTCAACGGCGGCGCGCTGGTCTTCAACGCCGCGCAGATCTCCTACATCCGCGCGGCCCAGGCAGGAGTCGCTGCCGCCCAGCTTGCGCTGGATGACATGCGCGAGGCGGTCGCCGAGGACACCGCACTCGCCTTCGTCACTCTGAATTACGACCAGCAGCGCGCGCAGGTCGTCGGCCAGCAGTCCAGCTACGCCACCACGCTCGTTTCGATCGTCGAGAACCGCGCCGGCGCCGGCCAGGACACCGCGATCGAACTCACCCAGGCCAGGCTGACCGCCGCGCAGCTTCGCCTCGCAAGCCTGCGCGCTGCCGACAACACCGCCGTCGACCTCGAGCACCTGGCACGGCTGATCGGCCTGCCTCCCGCCGCGCTCAGCGTGGACAGCAACTTTCCCGCCAGCCCCGTCCCCCTCGACACAACGGTTGACACTACTATGCACGGCTATGCCAACGCTTCCGTCGCCTCCGCCTTCGACAACGCCAAGGCCAAGCAGGAGCAGGCCCGCGGAGACGCGCGCTTCCGCTTCAGCCCGCAGATCAGCTTCTTCGCCCAATACAACTACTACGCCACATTCAGCGACTCCTTCGCGCAACTGCAAAAGATCTATCAGGCGAACACCGGTCAAACCACGCTGAGTTCCAGCGAGGGCGCCTTCGGCGTCCAGATCACCGTGCCTATCATGGACAGGTCTCGTTCGGCCAAGGCGCGCGAGTCCGCCGCCGATGCCGCGCGCGCCCTGCACGACGCGCAGAGCGCGCAGATCACGGCGCTCGATGGCCAA
The DNA here is from genome assembly GCA_036803645.1 of Acidobacteriaceae bacterium. Lineage (GTDB taxonomy): Bacteria > Acidobacteriota > Terriglobia > Terriglobales > Acidobacteriaceae > Edaphobacter. Next base: position 6,269 of record DAIRTY010000117.1, read on the forward strand.
TCGCGCCTGCGCCACTCCGTCACCGAGTTGCAATCGCAGGTTGAGGTCGCCGGACTCGAGCAGCAGCTCGCCGAGCAGAAGCTCGACGTCCTGCAGCAGCAATTGAAGTCGGGCAACCCTGACGGCACGCAGATGACGCCAAAGGACGAGCAGAACGCGCGCATCAGTGAGCGCGAAAAGTACCTCGGCGTCGTCGATGCCGGCTACCAGCTTCGCCAGGCCGAGATCCACCTGCTGCGCCAGACCAGCGGGCTCATCCCATGGCTCAAATCCGCCGCATCGGCCGCGGCCCTCCCGCCAACTCCCGCCCCGCAACCCTGAGAGCCGCTCTACCTTGCCAGCAGAAACACGCCC
>DAIRTY010000118.1:0-6610 GCA_036803645.1 Acidobacteriaceae bacterium
CCACCGCGTCGTCATGGCTCCATCGTGTCGTCATGGCTCCACCGCGTCGTCATTCTGGCGCAGCCAGAATCTCCGTATTTGTCTTGCCTTTGCTGTTGCTCGTTTCTTGTTTGTTATTCCGTAGTGCATATTGTTTGTCATTCCGCAGCGTAGCGGAGGAATCCGCTTGTGGTTTACCGGCAACCGCAATTCGCACTCACTTCTTAGAGTCTGCAAATGTCCATGAGGTTTCGTCTATCGAAAAGAATTGCCCGTAGTTGTTTGCCAGCGTGTTAGCGACGACAATAAACAGCATGAATGTAAACTTCGCCGAGCGCGCGCACAACCACAACTGGAAGCTCGACCCCATCGTACGCTCGCTGCTCGACACCGACTTCTACAAGCTCCTCATGCTCCAGTTCATCTGGAAGAACTTCCCCGCCGTCCACGTCACCAGCGAGGTCGTCAACCGCACCGCGCGCGTGCGCCTCTCTGACGAGGTCGACGCGCCCTTGCTCATTGCCCAGATGGATCACCTGCGCGGCCTGCGCTTCCGCCGTTCCGAACTGATCTGGCTCGCCGGCAACACATTCTACGGCACCCGCCACATCTTTGAACCTGAGTTTCTCGCTTGGCTGGAGACAGACTTCCGCCTCTCCGACTACACCGTCGACGAGCAGGACGGCCAGCTCACCCTGCGCTTCACCGGCCTCTGGACCGATGTCACCATGTGGGAGGTCTACGCACTCGCCCTGGTCAGCGAGAGCCGCACCCGCGCCGCCCTCGCCCGCCTCAACGAGATGGAGCTCGACGTCCTCTACGCCCGCGCCAAGACGCGTCTCTGGGAGAAGATCGAGCGCCTGCGCGCCACGCCCGAGGTCAGCATCTCCGAGTTCGGCACCCGCCGCCGCCACAGCTTCCTCTGGCAGGAGTACGTCATCGAGTCCCTGCGCGCCACCCTCGGCCCCAGCCTCGCCGGCTCCTCCAACACCTTCCTCGCCTACAAGCACGACCTCGAAGCCATGGGCACCAACGCGCACGAGCTTCCCATGGCCATGGCCGCGCTCGCCAACGACGACGCCGCGCTCCACTCAGCGCAGTACCGCGTGCTGGAGCTGTGGCAGAAGAGTTATGGCGGCGAGCTGCTGATCCTTCTGCCAGACACCTTCGGCACCACGCAGTTCCTCGACGGCGCGCCCGACTGGGTCGCCGACTGGACCGGCCAGCGTGTCGACTCCAAGGACCCCATCGTCGCCGGAGACGAGTACATCCGCTGGCTGCACACGCGTGGCCGCGACCCACGCCGCAAGCGCCTCATCGCCTCCGACGGCCTCGATGTCGAGGAGATTCTCAAGCTGCACCAGTACTTCCACGGCCGCATCCGCTTCAGCGCCGGATGGGGCACGCTGCTCACCAACGACTTTCGCGGCTGCCATCCTCGCGGCGAGCCCGACTTCGACCCCATCAGCCTCGTCTGCAAACTCATGACCGTCGAAGGCCGCCCCGCCGTCAAGCTCAGCGACAACCCCCGCAAGTCCACCGGCCCCGCCGCCGAGATCGCCCGCTACCGCCGCGTCTTCGGCACCGTGGCAGCGGAAGCGGTGGAGGTTGGGGTATGAGGCTGAATGTCGCCCTCCGTCCCAAGCCTCCGGGAGTCGCATAAAGACTTCAGGTGCCTTATTGCCGCTTCGCTCTCAACTTCTCCAGATCGTGGATGAAGGCAACTTCTGCACCGTCACCATTGCGTACTTCATCGAAGTCCAGGAATTTTTCGGTCGCGGTAACCGCAACTTTCCCGGTTACAACGATCGCCGCGAGTGCGGCAGCCCAGTCAGGTCCAATGCCGAGTCCAGTGATTGCCGTTGCCGCCGTGGTTGGGACAAGGAACTTGAAATCCAGGATGCTCTTTATCGAGCCTGTGACCGTTCGTATACCATGCTTACGCAAGCTCCGTTTGTAGCTCTCAAGCTTCTCTCCGATGGCATCTGTGACGAATGGTATTGGCTTGCCGACCATCTCCCGGTCGAGCCAATGCCGAAGTGTGCGTATCTTTCGCTTTGCTTCTTCGTCTTCCCGAAGTTGGGAAACTTGCGCCCAGGAGAGCATTGATTCGTCAATGACTTCCAGATTCTCTAACGATGCTATCAAGGCCCTCCGGTCACCTATCGTGTACTGCTCGAGCGAGTCCGATAGGGACTTGTACATCGGAACAGTGCTAATCCCATGCGTTGATTGAATCATCGATACGATTGCCCGAAGGCATTTAGGGAGATCAGTCTCCACAGGCGGCAGGCCAAGGCTCGTCAGGAAGGAGTCGTAGGGTTCTTGATGAACATCTATGAAAGGTCCGAGTTCTTTATCTATGCCGGCGGCGAGTATAACTTCAAAGTCAGACGCCCCGTAGAATCGGACATTATCCGGGATGTCATATCGGTAATCGAGAGTCGGAAGGCACCATACACGATCAAAGAATATTGCCGCGATCTTTGGGTTGGTCTCAGTTACAACGCTCGTCTCCCACGGCGCAGGGAGTAACGGCCTGCCTAAGACATCGAGCTTCGCAGTGGCAATCAAACCGTCACTTGGTACTGTCGACACGCGCTCGCGAAGCATCCTAAGGATGTTCCCTGGGGCGTATTTTGGTCCTGTTCCCAAGCTCCTGCTCCGAACGAGATCGACGATTGACACGAAGAATAACACGATGCCGCAGTACCCCGAGGGAGGCTATAGTGCTCCAACCCTTCCTTCACCCGGATACGGCTGCTTCCAGTACACTCTCCTTATGTGCAATTACAACGGATTTTTGCGAGTGGCCTCATCGATTTTGCTGCCAGTGATGCTTGTCCAGCCCGCGTTCGGCTGGGGCGCGGACGGCCACATGCTCATCAACCGCCTCGCCGGTGCCTCGCTGCCCGCGGACATCCCAGCCTTCCTCCGCACGCCCGCCGCGCTCGACGCGCTGGAGTACTACGGCCCGGAGCCGGACCGCTGGCGCTCGCCCGCCGAACCGGAACTGAACGCCGCTCAGGCCCCTGAGCACTTCATCGACCTGGAGTACGCCGACCTCATCGGCCCGCTGCCCCGCCGCCGCTACGACTACATCCGCGCGCTCGCCGCCGCGCAGGCCGCGCATCCCGACATTCCCCTCACCCCGGAAAAGGTCGGCCTGCAGCCCTACGTCACCACCGAGGTCTACGAACGCCTGCAAAGCGCCTTCCGCGACTATCGCGCCCTGGTCGCCGCAAAGCAGGACACCAAACCCTCCGAGGCGGAGATCGTCTTCCTCGCCGGATGGCTCGGCCACTATGTAGGCGATGGCTCGATGCCGCTGCACAGCACCATCCAGTACAACGGCTGGACCGGCCCCAACCCGCACGGCTACACCACCGAGCATCGCATCCACTCGCAGTTTGAGACCGCCTTCGTCCACGCCAACGTAAAGCCCGCGGACGTAGCTCCGCTGGTCGCCGCCACAAAGCCCGCAGTCCTGAACGATGTCTTCGCCGACTACCTCGCCTACCTGCGCCACTCCAGCACGCTGGTCGAGCAGACCTATCAACTGGACAAAGAGAGTTCCTTCACCGGCGCGGGGACTCCGTCGGGCAAGGCCTTCGTCGATCAACAGCTCGCCGCCGGCGCCATCGAACTGCGCAACATGATCTACACCGCGTGGATCAAATCCGCCGTGCCCGTCCCCGCGTATACGGGAAATTAGCTATCGCGAAGGTCTCTGTTGCGAGCTATAAATGCGTCGTCACAATGGGGTACTGGCGCCGTTGCACCCGCTCGCGCACCCGTTGCAACAGGGGAGTAAGCGCCAGCGCGATCGGCGGCGCGGCTACCAATGCAATCGCCGCCCACAGCACAAACGCGTGCCACTCCCACATCCAGATCTGCTGAGTCAGCGTGAGTGGTGCGCTCCGCGCCTCCTGTAGCAACACGCGTGGCGCAAGCGGCATCTCCGCGGTATGGAAGACGCGCGAACCCAGCCGGATGAACGGGACTATCAGCGCCAGTTCCAGCGCGAACATAGCTTGGTTGGCAATCTGCGATGCAATGACGTTGAGCCGGAAGCCCACCGTCACCGCGAGACAGAGGAGCGTCGTGCTGCCGATTACGGGATTGATTCCGATCAACACTCCGGCCGCGATGCTCCATGCCAGGCTGCGCGGCGTCGTTCCCGTGCGCAGCAGCGCCAGAATAGGCAGTATGCCTCGGCGATACATCCAGTTGTGGTGGGCAGGCGGGACGGAGTCAGGCACCTTAACAGGATAAACTGTGCCTATGGACTTCGCATGAAAGTCCGGTTCTGAAAGAGGTGGGCCTGGTGCACTTTGGACGGTCTGTGGGCAGAACTCTGAAGCTGTCGGCGATCTTTGTCTACGCCACGCTGGAGCTTATCGCAAAGCGCCCATTAACGCGCCAGCAGCGGGCCGAATGGCTGCATCGTTTTTGCGCGCGCGTCGCCCGCCAAATGCGTATCGCGGTTCGCCAGCAGGGTCCATACCCGCAGAGCGGCGGCGTCATCGCCAACCACCTCGGTTATCTGGACGTCGTCGCCTTCGCCGCGCTGCATCGATGCGTCTTCGTCGGCAAATCTGAGATTCGCCGCTGGCCCTTCCTTGGTTGGCTGACCGCCATGGCAGGCTCGCTGTATGTGGAGCGCGGTAGCGGCGGCTCTGCCCAGCGCGCCAAGGCCGGGATGCAGGAAGTCTCGAACGCGGGCCTGCCACTGGTCTTCTTTCCCGAAGGCACCTGCAGTCTCGGAGACACGGTTCTGCCCTTCCATAGCGGGCTGTTGTCCAAGGCAATCGAGGCGCAGCAGCCGATCACGGCCGCGTACATCCGTTATCGCCTGACCGAGGAGAATGGCCCGAATTACTCGCTGGCCGATGTCTGCTTCTGGGACGACACGCTGCTCGCGGTACACATCTTCCGCATGCTCGCGCTGCGCGGCATCGAGGTGGAACTGTGCTTCGCCGATGCGCCCATCGCCTTTTCAGCGAACGCCACTGATCGCAAAATTGCCGCGCAAGAGGCACGGGCCGCGGTACTGCAACTCCGCGAAGCCACCGATGCCGAGCCGTTCGTCCCTTAGTAATTGATTAGAGCAGCTTCACTGTTGCTGTAATGTAGGATGATATTGTCATTCTGAGCGTAGCGAAGAATCCCCGCATTTTGCTCGCAGCGCGACACTCTACACCATTGGTGAAAACGCTCTAAGCATTTCACTCGCAGCAAGCTCTCATCGCACAATCAACCTATCCTGATGCAGCCGCTTCAATACCTGCTCAACCGACCAGTCCAGAGCATCTGTGCCTTCCACGGTAATCGACGCGCGCGCCGACGACGGCACCACGTACAGGTCCGCCATGGGCCGCGCGGTCGCGGCAAACTGCGCGCGCACAGACTCCTCCGTGCGCCCCCGCTCGCTCATGTCGCGGTGGATTCGCCGCACCAGGCACACATCGTGCGGCGCATTCACATAGATGGAAAACCCGTAGCATGGCAGCAGCTCCGCGTAGTGCAGCGCCAGAATCCCCTCCACAATCACCACGCCCGTCGGCGCCACCGTCTCACTGACGCCCGCCACGCGCGTGTGCGTCTTGAAGTCGTACACCGGCCGCTCGATCGCCTCGCCCTTGGACAGCGCGCGAACGTGCTCCACAATCAGCTCGCTCTCCAGCGAGTCGGGATGGTCGAAGTTGAGCTTCGCTCGCGAGTCCAGCGGGAACTGCGACAGGTCGCGATAGTAGAGGTCCAGCGGGAACAGCGTCGCGTCGAGTTGCGTCGCCAGCTCGCGCGCCAGCGTCGTCTTGCCCGAGCCGGAGCACCCGCCAATCCCGATCACAAGCGGTTGGCGCGGCAGCGATAGCTGTTCAAAAGAATCCATGTCCTTCGTTGAGTTTAGTGCATGAACTTACGTCGTCATTCTGGCGTAGCCAGAATCTCTGTATTTTCTTTTGTCTGTAAGACACACCACTGCATACTTCAGCCCACGACAAGTTGCGGCACCAGCGCCGTCAGCAGCCCGGTGAACTGCCGCTCCACGCGCCGCCCAATCTCCATCACCTCTTCGTGGTGGATCGTTTCGTTCAGCACCCCCGCCGCTGCATTCGTCACCAGCGAGATCCCCAGCACCTCGATCCCCATGTGCCGCGCGACGATCACCTCATGCACCGTGGACATTCCCACCAGGTCCGCGCCCAGCGTGCGAAACGCGCGAATCTCTGCCGGCGTCTCGTAGCTCGGCCCCAGCACGGCGATGTACACGCCCTCGCTCAGCGCAATCCCCTGCCGCTCCGCCTCGTCCCGCGCCAACCTGCGCAGCTTGGGCGAGTAGGCCGCACTCATGTCGAAGAACCGTTGCCCCGCGTCCGGCGCGCACGCAAATCTCGGCTCGTTTGGCCCCAGCGCTGCATTCGTCCCGGTCAGGTTGATATGGTCGCTGATCGCCACCAGCGAGCCCTGCGCAATGTCTGCGCGAATCCCCCCCGCCGCATTGGTCACAATCAGCGTATGCACGCCCAGCAGTCCCAGCACGCGCGTCGGAAACGTCACCTGCTCCATCGCGTAGCCCTCGTACGCATGAACACGTCCCTGCATCACGGCAACCGGCACGCCGCCAATC
>DAIRTY010000119.1:0-6542 GCA_036803645.1 Acidobacteriaceae bacterium
AGCGGCATCACCAAGGACATCGAGTGGATGAAGCGGGTGGGCATCGGCGGCTTTCAACTCGTAGATGTCGCATCGGGCAACGGCCAGGTGGTGGAACCGAAGATCAACTTCGGCACCCAGGAGTGGTACCACGCTGTGCGTCACTCGGCCGAACTTGCCAAGCAGCTTGGCATGGAGATGTCTATCTTCAGTTGCGCGGGATGGAGCGAGGCGGGCGGCCCGTGGGTGACGCCGGAGATGGCGATGAAGAAGCTGGTGTGGAGCGAGACGGATGTTGCGGGGCCGTCGCAATTCGCGGAGAAACTTGCAGCGCCGCCCTCGAACGAGGGGCCGGTGCGGGATTCGGGTGCGGGTGCGAGCCCCAACGCGCCGCACTTCTATGCAGACAGCGCCGTCGTTGCATACCGCACACCCCTGGACCAGGCACCGATGGCGTCGCTGCACCCGAAGGTGACGACAAGCAGCGGGCCGATCGATGGCGCGGCACTGCTGGACGACAGCCTCACGACCGCAGTCAACATTGCCGCGCCCAAGGACGGCACTGCTGCGTGGTTGCAGTACGAATTTTCCAAGCCCTACACGGCGCGGGCGCTGTCGTTGGGAGCGCGAGGAAGGATTCCTGTGGGGCGGATTCTGGCGAGCGACGACGGCGTACACTTCCGCACCATCGCCGACATGCCGGGGCCGCAGGGATACCATGGCGCGTCGATCCGGACGTTCGCGTTTCCTGCGGTGACGGCGAAGTTCTTTCGCATTGAATTCGACCGCGTGGGACTCACGCCCGCAGAGGTGATCCACGGGGCCGCAGCGGAACCTCCAGCGACATTTCCCGGTGCCGCAAGTGCATCCTATGGAATCAGCGAGGCGATCTTCTACTCCGACGCGCGCGTCAATCGCTGGGAGGACAAGGACGCATCCGGCAGCCTGATGGATGTGTACGACGTCGTCCCAACACCGGACGCGCCTGCTGCGGCGGAGATCTCGCGCAGCGACATCGCCGAGGTCAAGGTGAACGGCAAGTCCGCGGGGCTGGCGTGGGCCCCTCCATACCGCGTCGATGTGTCCTCCGCGCTGAAGCCGGGCGCGAATCGGCTGGAGATCGAGGTGACCAACGAGTGGACCAACCGGCAGATTGGCGACCGGCTGCTGCCGCCGGAGAAGCGAGTGCTGACTCCTCCCGGCGCTCCCGCTCCAGTTGGTTCTGTTGCGGGTGCTGCGCCGCGCGGCGCTGCCGGTGCCGCTGCTGGAGTTGCTCCCGGAACTCCCGCTGGAGCCACTCCACACGCTGCTGGTGGTGGCGGAGGCGGTGGAGGCGGATTTGGCTTCGGCCCACAGACGCCCCCGGAGTCGGGCTTGCTGGGCGACGTCACCTTCGTCGCAACGCGAAACCCGTGATGCCCTGGCAGGCTGCGGAGTTCTTCCGCTGGGTCAGAGCATTTTCACAGTACCTGTGGTGTCGGAAAGCTCGTGCGATGTAGTTTTCTTTGAGAGAAAACTACGCAAACTTCTTTCGCCCCTCTCTACACCTACTGTGAAAATGCTCAGCGACTTGCATTGGCGTCTTTGCTTTTCAACGCCGGCTGAATTCTAATTTCTGGTGGCAGCACCGATGCAGTCCATCCCCATGGCGCAGGCAAAATCACTGGCGTCCTCCGTAAGAGCGGCCCTGACGCTCATAGGGTTCAGTGCGGTCATTGGCCAGATCGTTCTCATGCGGGAACTCATCGTCATCTTCAACGGCAACGAGATTTCGCTGGGGATCCTGTTAGCCACCTGGCTTTTCTGGACCGCTGCCGGCAGCAGCCTGAGCAGCGTTCTTGCACTGGGTGAAGACAGCGCTCGACGCGCGGTCGCCGGGCTCGAGTGCCTGCTCGCCGCCAGCCTGATGCCGACGATATGGGCGTTGCGCGCCTCCAAACCCATCTTTCAGACAGTTCCGGGCGAGCTGGTTGGACCACTGCCGATGGCCCTTGCATCCCTAGCATGTCTGAGCCTGTTTTGCTTTGTCTCGGGGGCGCTATTCGTGGCTGCAGCGCGGATGGTCGAAACGGAGTGCGCCGTATCCGCTCGCGCCGCCACCAGCTCGGCCTACGTGCTGGAGGCCGCTGGCTCCGGGCTGGGAGGGATTGTGGCCAGCATTGTGTTGCTGCGCTTTCTTGGTTCCTTCCAGATTGCAACCATCGTGGCGATTCTGAACCTGTGCATGGCAGCAGTGCTGTTGTTTCGGATGAGTCGCAAGCATTTTGCTGTATTGATGCTGACAGCGATGCTCTGTGCGATTCCTCTGCTTATGTTTGTTGCACCGTCGTTGGACATAAGAGCACAGGCGCGCCTATGGCAGGGATTCCATTTGGTGGCTTCGCGCGACTCCATCTACGGCAACCTGACGGTGACCGGGACGGGCGATCTTCGCAGTATCTATCAAAACGGCGTGCTTCTGGCCAACGCACCGGACCAGAATGCCGCCGAAGAGGCGGTGGACTATGCGCTGTTGGAGAGCCCGTCGCCGCGCCGCGTACTGATGATCGGCGGCGGAGTGAACGGCAGTATCGCCGAGGCGCTGAAGCATCCCACGGTCGAGCGCATCGACTATGTTGAGCTGGATCCCGCGCTGATCGACATGGCGCGCAGGTACTTTCCGGCGGAGTCCGCTCCTGTTGTCTCGGACCCGCGTGTACACATGCACTATGCGGATGGACGGTACTATCTGAGGACGACTGGCGACCGGTTCGACGTGATTCTGGTCAATGTGCCCGACCCGCAGACCGCGCAGATCAACCGGTTCTACACGGCCGAGTTCTTTCGTTCCGCTCGCGAACACCTTTCGCCGGGCGGATTGCTCGCCCTGCAACTGCGGTCGTCGGAGGAAACGATCAGTCCCGACCTTGCGGAGTTCCTGCGCTGTATTCGGCGCACTCTGGAGGAAGTCTTCCCCCACGTTGTCGCCATCCCAGGCGAAACGATCCACTTCTTCGCCGCTACGCAGCCCGGTGTTCTGACAGAAAGTCCGCAGACTTTGATCGCAAGATTGACTGAGCGGAACCTGCATCCACAGTATGTCAGTGAGTATTTCATCCCATTTCGCATGATGCCGGACCGCATGGAGCAGGTCGGCGAACAACTGCGGCCATTGAGTTCGACGCCGGTCAATCGCGACTTCGAGCCGATCGCCTATTACTTCGACGTTGTGTTGTGGAGCACACAGTTCAAGGAGGGTAATCCCAACTGGTTACGAGCCGCGGCGCGCATCGATTTCAAAAGTGTCATTGCCGCGATCCTTGCTCCCTTGTTGCTTATGGCAATAGTTCTGGCGTCTGTGGGCACTCGCGAGAAACGTGCCCGGTCTGCTTCAGCTTATTGCGCGGCTACAACCGGCTTCACGCTGATCACGCTACAGATCGTTCTGCTGCTGGCATTCCAGTCCATCTATGGTTACGTCTACTACCAGCTCGCGATTCTAATTGGCCTGTGCATGGCAGGCATTGCCTTTGGCAGCCGGTTGGGAATCCGCCGCAAAGTTGTCAGCGATCGTCCACCTTACCGCAGCATGGCATCGACCCAGTTCCTGCTTGCCATCTCCGCGCCTGCGTTGATCTTTGTGGTCGCCATGCTGGCAAAGATTTCGGGAGTTGCAACAACGTGGCTGGCGGCGCAGATCGTCTTCCCTGCCTTGGCTGCGCTCTCGGGAATGTTGGGGGGATATCAATTCCCCATCGCGACCCAGATCTACCTTCATGACGGGAACAGTCGACCGAAGCTGGGTATGCTCTATGCCATCGATTTGCTGGGCGGATGCGTGGGCGCACTGGTCGTGAGCAGTTACCTCATCCCGGTGTTTGGATTCTGGAAGACCGCATGGCTCTCGGCGGCGATCAATCTGGTGGCGGCCCTGCTTGCCGCGCGCGTATATCTGGAGGCGAAGAGGTCTCGCATGTGAGCGGTTAGAGCGGTTTCAGTAATGATGTAGAGTCTTGCAGTGCGAGCAAAAGCAGATTCCTCCGCTGCGCTGCGGAATGACAATTGTTTTCTCTAGCAATAGTGAAAATGCTCTAAGGCTTGTGTTCGCCGAATACCACCGCTGTAAACCGGAAGATGTCCGTATCCGCATCCTGCCAGCAAGTGGAACTCATTCCCGCCTTTCTGCAGGTCTCTTCCAGAAACTTCTGCCGGTTCCAATTCTGTTCCACCGGGACCTGGGGAAGCAAAAGGCCCTCGCGATTGCCATTCTTCATCAGCAGGCCATCCTGGCCAACCTTGATCTGTTGCACGTCCATGACGCGACGCAGGGGCGAGAGCACTGAAATCTGATACTCGAGCCGCGGCAACTCTGAAGCCGAAACCGGAGGGAACCGTGGATCGCGCACGGCAGCGAGTGTGGCCGTGTCGCGCACAGTCAGGTAGAGAGGCTTGGTGGCGGAGGTATAACCGATGCACCCGCGCAGCTCTCCCGCTTCGTTCAGGGTCACGAATGCGCCGCGATCCTGATTGAGCGCCTCGCTTGCGGTTGCGCCCGGCTCATACTGCTTCCTCTGCTCGACCGCCTGCTCGACCGACTTGCGGGCCAGAGCGAGCAGTTCATTTTTGTCGCGGTCGCTGAGTGAGAATGGCGTTTCCACCGCCTTTCCAGTGGGGGCCTTCACGAAGACGTCCGCGCTGTATCCGACCACGCGCGAGCGGTCGCCCGAGGTATCGCCGGAGTTGGCGTACTTGAGCACCTGGGCCTGATTGGCCCCCATGCGCTCGGCGGCAATCATCGCAGCCACGATGGGCGCGCCGCCACAGGCCTCCCAAACTCGCGCCTCGAAGTTGCGCGACATGCTGAAGTAGTCCCACGCCGCAAGGGCACCCAGTGTCTTGTGGTCCATCGTCACGGCTTCGTCGTAGGTGTGGAAGTGCGAGAGATCGGAGCTGGCGAGGATCAGAGTGCTGCCAACTGTCTTTTTGTCCTGGATCAGCGCGGCCAGGGCCACGCCCAACGCGCGGCTGCTTTCGTAGCTCTGATCTCCCATGACGATGGGCACCAGTTGGAAATCTCCCAACACCCGTTGCAGCCACGGCAACTGTACCTCGATGGAATGTTCCGCGCCGGCTGACGTAATATCGTGCCCCATGCCGGAGAGTTGAATGGTTGGGCTCAGCTTGACCAACTGTCTGGCAAAGGCCTTGTCCATCTGGACCGTCCCCAGCGGCGTCGCGTAGGCGTCGCCATCATAGACGGAAGTGAAGTCGAAGGGCACATAGTGTGTCGGCCCAATTACAACGACACGGGAAAACTTGCGCCCCTTCAACTCCGCGTATGTGTAGGCGGCCACGGGCCCGGAGAACTGATAGCCTGCGTGCGGCGCAACCACGGCAAGAATGGGGTCGTGGACCGGCGGTGGCGTCGCATGCGCGAGCAGGTCGTCGATCATCGCCGAAAGCGCCTTTGGGTCGGCCGGATAGAATCCGCCGGCAACCCCGGCCTGCCGGACCTTCTGCGGACTGGCGGCGGAAGCCTGCTGCAATGGCACAACTGCCAGTAGAGCGACGAGTGATGTTCTAAGCCAACACATTTTGTGAAACCTCATGATGTTCATCTGCTGGACCTCTTCCGCGCCCTCAAGTGTGCCAGATGCCAGGGATCGGTTGCTGGCAGAATGGGCAACTATTGTTGCGGATCAGGTTCTGGCTGGCCGTGAATCCGACGCGCTCCACCAGCATCTTGCGGCACTTCGGGCAGTAGGTATTTTGCGCGGGATGTCCCGGCACGTTCCCTATATAGACGTAGTGCAGCCCCTCGGCGTCGGCAATCGCCTTGGCCCGCTCCAGGGTCGGCACCGGGGTGATGGGCAGGTTCTTCAACAGGTACTCCGGATGGAACTGCGTGAAGTGCAGCGGAACGTCCAGGCCCAGGTTTGTCTTGATCCAGCGCGCCAGGCCACGGAATCCAGCGTCGTCGTCGTTGAGAGTCGGCACCACCAGGTAGACGATCTCCGTCCACTTGTCCATCTTGCGCAGCGTGACCAGCGAATCCAGCACCGGCTTCAACTGGCCGGTCACCACATCCTTGTAATACGACTCGCTGAACGATTTCAGGTCGATCTTGACCGCGTCCATCTTTCCGTACGCCGCCTTCAGCGACTCCTGCTGCATGTAGCCGTTCGACACGACAATGCTGCGAATGCCTGCCTTGTGCCCAGCATCCGCGGCATCCATCAGGAACTCGCTGAAGACCACCGGCTCACTGTAGGTATAGGCAATCGTGGGACAACCATACTGCTTCGCCAACTCGGCAACCCGTTTGGGGGGAGTGAACTCGGCGGGGACCTGCTCCGGGCGCGATTGCGAGATGTCCCAGTTCTGGCAGAACTTGCAGTTGACGTTGCAGCCAGCCGTGGCCAGCGAGAAGGCGACCGTTCCTGGCAGGTAATGGAAGAGAGGCTTCTTCTCGACGGGATCGACATGCGCGGCACAGACCCGCGAGTGCACCAGCGAGTAGTAGGTTCCACCGCGGTTCTCCCGCACGCCGCAGTAGCCGCGCTCGCGGTCTCCCACCGTGCATT
>DAIRTY010000120.1:0-6539 GCA_036803645.1 Acidobacteriaceae bacterium
GCCTTTCTTGCCGCTGTTGTTGAACTGCTCGTAGTCCTCGGCCTCATGGTGCTGGTTCATGAGTTCGGCCACTTCGTCGTGGCCAAGTCCTGCGGCGTGCGCGTGGAGACATTCGCCATCGGCTTTGGCAAGCGCGTGGTCGGCATCCGCCGTGGCGAGACCGACTACCAGATCAACGCGCTGCCGCTGGGCGGATACGTCAAGATGGCAGGCGAGATTCCTGGCGAAAAGGTCACGAACGATCCCGGCGAGTTGAACAACCACCCCCGCTGGCAGCGCATGTTGATCGCCCTCTCTGGCCCCGGCGCCAACTTCGTTCTGGCCTTTGTCCTGATGGCCGGCGTTTTCATGGTGCACAACGAGGTTGGCGAATACCTCTCCAGTTCCGCTGCCACCGACTACATCTCGCTGGGAACTCCCGCTGCCAGGACAGGCATCCAAACCGGAGACACCATCGTCCGCTTTGACAATATCGAAGACCCCACCTGGGGCGACGTGCTGAACCACTGCATGCTCAACCTCAACCAGACGGTTCCATTCTCCTATACGCACAATGGTCAACGCGTCAACACAACCTTCTTCGTCGACTCCAAGGGAGCAACCCCCGAGGACTTCTCTCCTGAATCGCTGATCGTCCTTGGCTTCGTTCCGAAGGAGCAGCCCACGCCGGTGAAGGTAAAGTCGCTGATGCCCGGCAGCCCGGCGGAGCGCGCCGGTCTGCAGCCCGGCGACCAGATTGTCAGCATCGACGCGCTGGCGCTGCACTCCGTCTCCACGCTGCTTGCCTACATGCAGGACCAGAAGGGCGAGTCCGCCGTGCTGGTGGTGCTGCGAAGCGGCCAGCCCATGACAGTTCACATCGCGCCGCAGCTGATCGATGCCGGCGGATCGAAGGCCTATCGCCTCGGTTTCGCTCCCGTCCCTCCGCCGGTCAAGGTGGAGAAGCTCTCCTTAGCCAAGTCCGTCGCTGCCTCGTGGAAGTTCACCAAAGTCAACTCCATGCTGATCAAGGACGTGGTCAAGGGCATGTTCGTGGGCCACGTTTCGGTGCGCAGCCTCTCGGGGCCCATCGGCATCGGTCAGGTGGTGCACGAGGCCGCGGAGGCGCCGGGTTGGACGCCGCTGATCGGCACCATGTCGATGATCTCCATCAACCTCGGCATGGTCAATCTGCTGCCGTTCCCCATCCTCGACGGCGGAATGATCTTCCTTCTGCTGATCGAGGGCATCTTCCGCCGCGACCTTCCCATGCAGGTCAAGGAGTACATTTTTCAGGCTGCCTTCGTCTGCATCCTGATGTTCGCCGCGTTCATCATCTGCAACGACATCGTCAAGCTGCATCTGCCCTTCCTCTCCAAACTGAAGCTGTAAATGCCCGGCGTCCCAAGGGTGCGACGCCAATCCAGGACCGGCGGGCCATACACGGTCGATCTTTGAGCAACAAGAAAGAGGACTCCGTGGACTATACATTTCTTGCCAACCTGCAACAGGAGTTCGCGTTGCCTGAAAAGGGCATCCTGAGCCGCGTTCTGCACAAGGACGAGCACGCAAACGTCACCTTATTCGGCTTCGCGGCGGGCGAAGAGCTCTCCGCACACTCCGCGCCGACGCCCGCCGTCCTCTATTTTCTGGAGGGCGAGGCAGACGTTCAGTTGGGCGACGACACGGTCCACGCCCAACCAGGCTCCTTCGTCTATATGCCTCCGATGCTGCCGCATGGGATCGCCGCACGCACCGCGCTGCGCATGTTGCTGGTGCAGATGAAGTCCCCATCGCAGGCGCATTGAAGGGTGCTGCGCACGCGCCGGTTTTCAAACGGGATAGAACGCTTCCAACCGTGAAAGAATAGAGCCATGAGTTTGTTCAGTTCAGTCTACGCAGAGAGGAATGCCGAGGTGCGCGGCATTCTGGATTCTGTCCGCTGCCCCACGCCGATGCGCGTCGATGAAATCCTTGCGCGCAGCCAATCCGAACCACCAAGCCTCTCCGAAATAGCCGAGTTGCTTCAGATCGGCGTCACCGCAGGTGCGGACTCCGATTCCAACGCACAGTTCGAGATGCTGCGCTCTCACACACGCAAGCACTGGCGCGCGCCCAGCGGAAACGCTGTCCGCTACGTCTCCCCCATCTATGTCTCCAGCTACTGCGTGGACGCCTGCCCCTACTGCAACTTCTCCGCCCTGCGCACCGAAACGGTGCGCTATCGCCTCTCGCTCGCCGAGCTGGACCGCGAGATTGCATTAGTGCTGGCCCGCGATGCCCGCGTCGTCGAGCTGGTCTACGCCACCGACCCGGAGTACGACACAGACCTGCTCGTCCGCGACGTCTCCCGCGCCGTCCGCGCCGTCGAGAACCTCCAGGGCGGCGGCGTTCTCCTCTGCACCGAGTACCTCTCCAGCCATGCCTACGAAGCCCTCGCCGACGCGGGTCTTCGCGGAATTGTCCAGTGGGACGAGACGCTCGACGAGCGCGCCTACGCCCGCTGGCACTCGGCCAGTCCGCGCAAGGCAAACTTCCACACCCGCATGGACAACCACGACCGCGCACTCGCCGCCGGCCTCGACGTTGCCTCTGGAGCACTCTTCGGCCTGGCCGACTTCCGCTACGACGCGCTGATGCAGGTCGCCCGCGCGCGCTACTTCGCCCAAGCCTATGGACGCGGGCCCTTCGTCATGGGCACAGCGCGCCTCAAGCCCATTGGGGGAAGGGAACTGCGCCTCGAGACCACGGTCAGCGACCGCGCGCATGAGACCGCACTGATGGTCTACAAGATCGCGCTGCCCCACGTCGGTCGCTGGCTTCAGACCCGCGAGACCTTCGAGTTGAACCTGCGCAACCTGCTGGATGGCGACGTCTTCACCTACTCCTGCGGCGACGTGCAGCCCGGTGGATATACCCAGATCAACACCACCTCGGTGGCCGGCGCGCAGTTCGGCGTCAACGAACTCGAACGCGACTACGTCGATAACGAACTAGCCAAGCAAGGCTTCCACATCAACTACGGCTGGATGACTGCCCCCCGCGCCCTCGCCGCCCGCTGAGTTGTCTTTCTGAAAGCAGCGCGCACAAATTTCGAAGTTGTCATTCTGAGCCCGCGCCGGCTCAACCGCCCGAAGCTTTCTCCCAATGAATCCGCCGTTGTCTGGCCTTGCCGTCACGCCAACCGCAACGCGAATCCGCCCCTACCCCCACGCCCTCAGCAACGCCGCAATCTCGCCCGCGGCCTTGCGCGCGTCATCCACCTTCTCCGGCGAGAAGCTCACCGCGCCCACCCGCGCGTGTCCGCCGCCGCCGTAGCGCTCGCATATCTCCGCAATGTTGGCCAGCTCCGCGACCGGCAGCTTTGTCCACGGGCTGGTCCCCACCGCGACCTTGGTGCGGAAGCTCGACCGGCTCAGTCCCACGTTGTACACCGCCGCCGGGTGCAGATAGTACGGGATGAACTTGTTGTATCCCTCGGTCAACTTGTCCGTAATGTCGAATGTGACCACGCCCCGCGCCAGCGTCGTCCGCTCCCGCAGCAGCTCGATCCCCGCGCGATGCCGCTCCATCAGCGGCCCAAGCTCGGCCTGGATGAAGGGCTGGTCGAGCACCTCCTGCAGGCTCATCTCGGTCAGCAGGGGAATCACCCGCTGCACAAATCCTTCGCCGGAGCTCTCGATCACCATCGTCAGCTTCATCGCCGGCGCGTCCATCTCGACAGCCGACTCTGCGCTCTCGTACTTCGCTCCGTCGATGATGTTCGCCCAATGGATCAAATCCGCCAGCGGCGCGGTGTTGAAGCCGAACTTGTCGCGCGCCACGTCGGCGATCAGGCTGGTGCAGGAGATGTACGCCGGATCGTAAAACTTTCCGCCATCGCTCGGCTTGCGCACCGCCAGCACTTTGGCCGAGTTGGCCTGTGCCTGCCAGGCCAGAAAATCGCGCCGGTCTTCAGCGGTGAGAAACGCGCTCTGGTGATGGTCGAACCACCACGTCACCTTGGGCGAGGAGGAGTACTTGAAGTCCACAATCGCATTCTCGCCCGCGACGAACGCCGACTCGTCAAACAGCGACCCCGCAGCGCTGTGCATCAGCCCGTGGTAGCTGAACTCCGCCTCCCCGATGCATTCGCGGTGAAAGCGCGTGAACAGCGACGCCGAGCACGCGCCATCGAAGCAGTGATCGTGATAAAAAACGCGGCAGTTCAAGCGGAAATCCTCCGTGCCAAACTCCATCTGCGCCTTCGCGCCGGCACTTCGACGCAATGCATGGCCACACTCAGGTGAAGGATAAGAATTGACGCCGCGCGCGCCTGTGTCAAGCCACAAGATGCATCGTGTGCGGAACAAGCTCCCCGTTTGCATCGTATAGACTTCCAATGAACAGAGGATATCCACTTGCCTGAGACAGACCAGCCAGAGACCCGCGGGCCTCATCCACCCGAGTCCGCAGAGCGTCCTGACGCGCGATCCGTCGCGCCCGACGAAGAGTTTGCCGCGCCGGTTCCGCCGTCTGCGCCGCGTTTCACCATGCGCCAGGTCTTTGCCGGTTCAGACGGCCTCCGTGCCGGCTGGAGTCTGTTGCTCTACATCGTCCTGCTTGGCTCGCTGATGGCTGGCGGCATATTTCTCGTCAATCCGAAGCGCCTCCAACCCGCCGATACTCCGACGAACTCCAACGCGCAGCCGAACGCTGCCGCGCAGTCCGCGTCGCAGTCCTCTAAATTCTCTGCCCACGCGATCCTGACGGCGAAGGCTGTCCTGCTGGGCGATGGAACAGCGTTGCTCTCGGTCCTCATCGCCACATGGCTGATGGGCAAGATCGAGCGCCGCCCAAACTCCGCCTACGGACTGGGAGGCAAGCGCCGCCTGCGCAACTTTCTTGTCGGCCTCGCCTGGGGCGTCGCGCTGCTCTCCCTGCTTGTCTTCACTCTGCGCGCCACCGGCCTTCTGGTCTTCGACGCGCGCCTGCTCTTCGGTGCCAGCGCGCTACGCTCCGCCGCCCTCTGGCTCTCCGGCTTCCTGCTGGTTGGCCTATTTGAGGAGTACTTCTTTCGCGGCTACCTCCAGTTCACCCTCGCGCGCGGTATTCGCGGAATCTACGACTGGTTTCACAAACGGTATTCGTGCACGCAAGACGCACGTAGAATCGACACCAACGCGCTCGGCTTCTGGACCGCGGCCCTGCTGCTCTCCTTCGGCTTCGGCTTCACGCATCGAACCAACCTGGGCGAGTCGCCCATAGGCCTCGTCGCCGCCGCGCTCATCGCCGTCGTCTTCTGCCTCAGCCTGTGGCGCACCGGCTCGCTCTGGTGGGCCATCGGCTTTCACGCGGCGTGGGACTGGGCGCAGTCCTTCCTCTACGGCGTCGCCGACAGCGGCCTCGTGATTCAGGGCCATCTCTTCGCGACGCACCCGGCGGGCCGCGTCCTCCTCTCCGGAGGCCTCACCGGGCCGGAGGGAAGTCTCTTCATCCTGCCCATCGTCGCCGCGACCGCCGCTGTCATCGTGCTCACGCTGCCCAGCGTCCATCCCGATGACTCGATCTCGACCACGCACACGCGAACCACTGCTGGATTAGACTTGCCATAAGCCATGAGCAGCGACGACCCGAACTCCAGCGGCACCAACTCCCCCCCCGATCCAAACAAAGCCGACCTGCGTTACGAAAATTATGTGCGCAAGGTCGAGGGCAGGACTGAAGCAGACTCCAGGCCCGAAGATCTGGCCGCGGCAGTCTCCCTGGAAGACACCGAACCAGAAGCCGCTCCCGATGCGCCCACTCGCCGCTCCGCGGGCCACAGGCTGCTCGTCTTCTGTCTGGTCTTCGCGCTCGTCGCCGCACTCGTCACGTCCGCATTCCTCGCCGGGCGTCACTTCATCCGCAACGCGATGCGCGAGGACCTGCCGCAGCTCGACGGCTCGCAGCCGGTCTATGGTCTCGCCGCGTCGGTGACGGTCGCCCGCGACGCACGAGGCGTGCCTCACCTCTACGCCAGCTCGATGGACGACCTGATCTTCGCGCAGGGCTACGTCACCGCCCAGGACCGCCTCTGGCAGATGGATATGCTGCGCCGCCACGCCTCTGGACAGCTCGCCGCCATCCTTGGCCGCTCCATGCTGGAGCACGACCGCCTGCAGCGCACCCTCCAACTGCGCGCCGCCGCCGACCGCGCCATCGCCGTCCTGCCAGCCGACCAGCGCCACTGGCTCGATCTCTACGCGCGTGGAGTGAACGCCTCCATCGCAGCCCAGCGCGCCCACCTCCCCGTCGAGTTCCGTCTGCTCGCCTACCAGCCCGCCCCGTGGACGCCGCGCGACTCCATCCTGGTCGAGATCGCCCTCTTTCAGGAGCTCACCACAGGTTTTCCGGCGAAACTCGGCCGCGAGGTTCTCGCCGAGCATCTCTCGCCCGACCTCATCGCCGATCTTTACCCGGTGGGCTCCTGGCGCGACCACTACCCCGGCAAGCCCATTCCCGACGTCTCCGCGCCCCAGCCTGAGTTCAACGACATTCCGCTTGACGAGTCGCAATCGCACCTCCGCAAACCCGCACCC
>DAIRTY010000121.1:0-6498 GCA_036803645.1 Acidobacteriaceae bacterium
ATTCTTATTTTACTGGATCGCGCATAACTGCCATGTCAACGAATGATTCCCCCCCAGCGTGGTTGTAATCCATTGATGCAGCTCGATTCGTGGGACTTATTGAGCCACGGCGCTGCGCACAGGGTTTGACAGCGCGGTTTCTGCTCTGGGAGGCGTGGCGGCTGCGTCAGGCGTGGCGGCTGGCTCAGGCGTGGCGGCTGCGCGTCAGGCGGTAGTAGATGGCCGGCGTGACGATGAGCGACAGGACGACGGAGATCAGCAGTCCTCCAATGACGGCGATAGCCAGCGGCTGAAGCATCTGCGAGCCCGCCCCAATGGCAAAAGCCAGCGGCAGCATCCCGCAGACCGCCGCAATCGCGGTCATCACAATGGGCCGAAGCCGCCGCTGCGCAGCGTGCAGCATCGCCTCGCGGGCCAGGTCGCGGTTGGCAAAAGCATCCGGGTTGACCAGCAGTTCGATCTCTGCCTGGGTGCGAAACTTTTCGTCGGCATCGAGCAGCAGAATCCCATTCTTTGCCACAATGCCGATCACCATGATGAGCCCCATGAAGCTGGCGACGTTGAAATTGGTGCGCGTGATCAGCAGTGCCAGCACTACGCCGGAGATGGAGAGCACGGAACTGCTGAGGATGGCGATGGGCGCGGAGAAGTTGCGGAACTCCGTGAGCAGAACGCCGAAGACCAGTACCAGCGCGAGGATCAGAACGCGCAGCAGGTCGCGGAAGGACTTCTGCTGCTCCTGGTAGGTGCCGCCGTACTCGACGCGCACGCTGGAGGGAATGTGGAGATTCTGGACGGCGGCCTGGACCTGCTGCATGGCAGAGCCGAGGTCTGAGCCTTCCAGACGGCCGCTGACCGTGATCAGCTGCTGCAAATTCTCGCGCAGGATCTCATTCTGCGGCGGCAGCTCGGTCACCTGCGCCAGCGATCCCAGCGATGCCGTGTGGCCGGAGTTGGAGTTGAAGACCGTGTTCTGGATTGAGTCCAGCGACGCGCGGCTCTCGTCGGGCAGGCGAACGCGAATGGTGTAGGGGCGCCCGTTGACGATCATTGGCTCGGTGGTGGGCAGGCCGTCGAGGATCGCGGTGGCGTCGTCTGCAACTTCGCTCGGAGTGAATCCCAGGCGCCCCGCGACCACCGGATCGACCTGGAAGCTGGTGGCAGGGCCGGAGATGGTGTTGTCCACGCCGTTCTGCGTGTCCACCACGCCGGGGATCTTATTGATGGCCTCCTCCACCTTGGGGCCGAGCTGGTTCAGCAGGGCCGAATCGCTGCTGAACAGCTTGATCTGGATGGGTTCCGGCGAGTTGGAGAGGTCGCCGATCATGTCCTGCAGAACCTGAATGAACTCGACATCGAGCGCTGGTTCCGACTTTTTGATCCTGTCGCGGACGTCCGCCATGATCTCTTCGATGTCGCGGTCGCGGTCCTTCTTGAGGCGGACGCTGAAGTCGCCGGAATTGGCTTCGGTGACGGCGGCGAGGCCAAGCTGCAGCCCGGTGCGGCGGCTGGTGATCTCAACCTCCGGCGTGCTGCGCAGGATCTGCTCGACGTGTTGCAGAATGCGGTTGGTCTCGGCCAGCGATGTGCCCGCCGGCGTCAGGTAGTCGAGGATGAACGCGCCCTCATCCATCTCGGGCAGCAGGTCGGAGCCGAGCGCGTTGTAGGAAAACCATGTGGCTACGACAAGCGCGAGGCAGACCGCCGCGAGTGCAATCGGCCGGGTCAGTGCCCAGGCCAGTGCGCGCGCGTGGGCGCTCAGAATGCGCCGCATCGCGGGCCCGTCAATATGGCCGGCGTGAGCGGCTTCGACAACCGGCCCGGCCGGAAGCACTGCAATGGCCGAGGGCTCCGCATCCAGTACATCCGGGACGTCGACCGCCTTGCCGTGGGTGAAAAATGGAAACAGCGGCCAGCGAGCTTTGCTGTTGGCCGGCTTGCGATCGCCCAGAAGCGAGAGCGACAGCGCGGGCGTAAACGTCACCGCCAGCGCCAGCGAGGTGAGCAGCGCCGCGGTCATGGTGACCGCCAACGCGCGGAAGAAGCTGCCGGTGACGCCCGTTGTTGCGATCAGGGGAAGGAAGACGACAACCGGGGTAATCGTAGAGAAGACCAGCGGAGTGGCGAGCTCCTGTAGCGCGCGACGGATGGCTTCGACCCGCGACTGGCCCGCGTCGCGATGCACGACGATGTTCTCCACCACCACGATGGCGTCGTCGATCACCAACCCAATCGCAGCAGCCAGCCCGCCCAGCGTCATCAGGTTGAAAGACTGCCCGATCAACCAGAGAAATAGAATCGTAACCGCAACAGTTACAGGAATCACCAGGCCGGCAACCAGCGAACTCGACCAGTCGCGCAGGAAGAGAAACAGAATCATGCAGGCCAGCACAAGCCCGATGAAGATTGCATCGCGCACGCTGGCGATGGACTCGCGCACCATCTCCGACTGGTCGTAGAACGGGGCGAGATGAACTCCAGCAGGAAGCGTCCGGCTGAGCTGCGCAACCTCAGTGGCGACCGCGTTGGCCACCGCAACGGTGTTCGCAGAGGGCTGGCGTGCGAGGTTGATGAGGACGGAGGGAACGCCGTTGGCAGTGACGGTGGTGTAGAGCGGCTCGCTGCCGGGGTGTACATCGGCCACGTCGGAGATGCGAACCAGAGCGCCGTTGGGGGTGGTCTTTACCACCAGCGAGGCGAGGTGCGCAGCATCGTGCGCCTGCGCTCCCACCAGTGCCAGAATCAGCTCGTGGTTGGCCTGGTAGAGGCCGGGCGACTCGATGATGTTGGAGATCTGCACCGCATTGACGAGATCGGGGAGCGTGACACCGGAGTTCTGCATGCGCGCCAGGTCGGGAACAATGTGGAACTCTGGAACCTGCCCGCCCTGCACCGTCACTGTGCTGACGCCGTCCACGCGGTTCAGCGGCGGCTTCAGGTCGTAGGTCGCAATCTCCCACAGCCGCGTCTGCGAGATCGTCTCCGGCCCGCGGTCGTCCGCCGTCAGCGCGTAGCCGAGGATGGGAAACGTGGCGAACGTGAGCCGGTTGGTGGTGATGACGGCCGTTGCTGGCAGCGTCTGGCGCACCTTCGATAGTGCGGAGTCGGCCAGTTGCAACGTGTGGAACATATCCACGTTCCAGTCGAAAAACAGGCTCACCTCGGCCGATCCCCGGCTCGTGGTCGAGCGGACGGTGCGCAGCCCGGGAACGCTGTTGACCGCGTCCTCGATGGGCTTGGTGATGGTCACCTGCATCTGCTCGACCGGCATCACGCCGTTGTCGACGCCGATCACGACGCGGGGAAAATTCGTGTCGGGGAAGACCGAGGTCGGAACCTGGAACGCCGCATAGACGCCAGCCAGCGACAGCACAACCACCAGGAAGAAGATCGTGTGCGACATGCGCGAGAGCCAGAACGACGACTCCTCCGGCATGGCCGAAGATGGGTTGGGCGCGCGCAGGCTCACTCGGCATCCTTTCCGGAATCTGTGGCGACGCCGATCTTGACCCGTGTGTTCTCGTCCAGTCCGTACGCTCCGGTCGAGATCGCCACATCCGACGCGGTGATCCCGCTCAGAATCTGCACCTCGTCCGCGTTCTGGATTCCCAGCGTGACCGGCCTCTTGTGCGCAGTCGAATCCGCCGCCATCACCATGACAAACTTGCCGCTCCCATCCGGGCTGCTCTGGATCGCCTCCGCCGGAACCGTCAGCGCGTTGGCAATCGTACGGCCCTGGATCGACGCATGCACCGGCGTTCCCGCCTTCAGCACGCCCTTGGCGTTCTCCACGCGCAGCCACACCTCGACGGTTGTGCTGCCCGGATCGAGCGCCGGGCTGATGAGCGAAACCTTCGCCGGCACGGGCTGCGCAATGCCGGGCACGGTGAGCGTGGCCGCGGCGCCGAGTTCGAGCTGCTGGGCCTGCATCTGCGCGATGTGCAGCTTGGCGATCAGCGCCGAGGTGTCCATCACCGTGACGACCGGAGTTCCCGCGGCTGCCGTCTCGCCCACAAACAGCGGCCGGTCGGTGACCACGCCGTCGATCGGGCTGCGAATCTCGGTGTAGCTCAGTTGCGCCTCGGCGCCGAGATACTTTCCCTTGGCGGAGTCGAGATTTCCCTGCGCGTTTGCCAGCGCGGCCTTGTGGCTCACGCTCTGCACCGACTCAAAATGTTCCTGGGCGATGTCGTATACTGCCTGCGATTGCACCAGCGCCGCCTTCGCGGTGTCCAGGTCGCGCCCCGGGATCGCTCCCTGGCTGAAGAGCTGGCCGCGCGCCGTAGCGACGGACTGCGCAAGGTCGAGGTTGGCCTTCGCCTGCGCAAGATCGAGCCGCGCCTTGGTCAGGTCCTCGGGTGCGGTGGCCTTGGTTGCCGTCTCGAACGTGGCCTGCGCAGCGCTGTAGCTGCCCTTGTTGTCCAGCGCCGCCGCGGCCAGATCGCTGCTCTCCAGCGTCGCCAGCAGTTCGCCCGCGTGGACCCGCGACCCGCGCTGCACATAGAACTTCTTCACCGGAGCGCTCACCTTGGGCGAGATGGCGGCCTGCGCCAGCGGCGCAAGAATAGCGTCCGCAGCAATCTGGTCGGAGATGCTTCCCTGCTCGGGATGCGCGGCCTGAACAGTGACCTCGGGCGCGGGCGTCTCCTCGGCCTTCTTGCAGCCAAGCGGTAGTAGCAGTACTGGAAGCAACAGGGAGGCACACAGCAGAACGGTCGAGCGCGTGAGTGCGCGCAATGCGTGGTGTGGGAAAAAGCGTTCGTCATTCTGAGCGTAGCTCAGAATCTCCGTATTTCGGCTTGGCGGCTTCATCATTTAGATCGTTCCTGTCAGCAACTGAAGGTTCGCGAGAGCGGTCTGGTAGCGGACGTTGCCGTCCTCGCGGGCAAGTTCGGCGGCGGTCAGCGAGTTCTCCGCATCGACGACGGAAAGGATGGCGGTTTCGCCCGCGGAATAACTCAGCCGCGTCAGGCGAAGGCTCTCCGCCGCGGTCGTTACGCTCAGGTTCAGGCTGTCGAGCTGGTCGTGCGCGGTCACGGCCTCGGCGTAGAACTCTTCGAGGTCGGCGATCAGCTTGCGCTGCGTGTTGCTCAGCATTGTGCGCGCCACATCGCGGTTGATCTCGCTCTGGCGAACGCGGTCGTGGGTCGCGAACCAGTCCCACACGGGAATGTCCAGCGTCACGCTGGCGGAGTAGCCCAGGTTGCGGCTTCCGTCCGTGCCCTTCGTCGCAAACTGCGCTGCGTCGATCCCGTAGGTGTAATTCAGCGCCAGCTCCGGAAGATACGCGGCACGCGCGGCAAAGACATTCAGGTCGGCCAGGTGGGTGCTGGCCAGCGCGCTCGCCAGCTCCGGATTGTGCTTGGCCAGCGCGGCCTCCACATCGGCCCGCGCGGGCACCGGGGGCGGCGCATCGGGCACAGCCAGCGTGTACGGCGTGCGCGGATCGGCAAACAGCAACACCGCAAGCTCAAGCCGCGCGCGGTCGGCCTCCAGACGCGCATCCGTCAGGTCGCGGTCGCGCTGCTGCTGTTGAAGCTGCGCCTTCACCACATCGGCGTGCGCAACCTCGCGCGCCGTCTCGCGTTGCTGCGTGAGAGTAGTCAGACTCGCCGCCTCGCCTGCCGCGCGCTCGGCGACGCTTACCTTGCGGCCCGAGGCCGACGCCGCATAGAAGAGCCCGGCCACGCTGGCGACCAGCCCGCGCCGCGCAACCTCCAGCTCCGCCGTGGCAACCGCGAGCGCGGCAGACGCGCGGCCGACGGCATTGATCTGTTGCGCGCCGATGGTCTCGTTCACCTGCCCCTGGCTCATGTACTCATGCACAGTATTGTTGGCGATAAAGCGCGGTGCCGAACTGATCGCCGGCGATCCCACGCCAGTCCCAGCCGGAGTATGAAGAGGCTGGGTGTAGAGGTACTGGTTGTGATACTCCACGCTGGGCAGCAGCGCAGAGCGCGCGATGGAGCGGTCGAGCGCTGCGTTGTGGCTGGCCGCCACCGCCGCCGCGAAGACTGGCTCGTTGCTGCGCGCGCGCGCAATCGCATCGTCCAGGCTGATGGCAGCGGGCGACGGAAGCGCAGCCTGTGGCGCAGCCACTGTCGCAGCCTGCTGCTGAACGACCACCGTCGTCGGCTGCTGGGCTAAACCCGCCGTCGCCAGTGTCGCCAGACATGCAACCAGACATGCAAGTTGCAGCAGGCGCTTGCGCTGGCGCGGATGAATCCTTCGTGCGTGAAAAAGTGGCATAAGGCTCAATCGGTACCGATCCTGCAAAACAAAAAGGCACACTGGCGATCCGTTGCTCCCAGTGTAACCGTGCTGCCCGCACTGTTAGCAATTCTACGGTTGGCGTAGAGATTCATCGAACAGACCGTCATTCTGTCGAAGGGCAGAATCTCCAGACCGTCACTCTGTCGAAGGGCAGAATCTCCAGCCCGTCACTCTGTCGAAGCCAGAACCTCCAGCCCGTCATTCTGTTGAAGCCCAGAATCTCCA
>DAIRTY010000122.1:0-6485 GCA_036803645.1 Acidobacteriaceae bacterium
GGTAGTTTCCGCCGGGAAAGAAGACGGTCCCTCCGCCGGCTGCCGCGGCTGCTTCGATGGCCTTGTTGATGGCGGGCGAATCGATGGTCTTGCCGTCGCCGGTAGCGCCGAATGTGCGCACATCGAAGAGGAGTGGCGAAAGCGCCGGTGCAGCGGCTGGTTTTTTGGACGCAGCAAACGCGGGGATGGCGGAGACGGCTGAGGCGGCAAGACCCATGCTGCTGAGTCTCAAAAGATCGCGGCGGGCGGAATCGAAGGTTTTCATATCGCCCGCCATGCTAGCAGAACCGATGGATGGTTGAAAAATATTTCCGGCGGGGAGCCTTCATCAGGGATGAGTCTACAGAGCGGCGTGGTCGCAGGACTTCCAGAGTTCCAGGTACGCCACCAGGCGCACGACGTGGAAGAGGTCCGAAGCAATGAGATAGAGGACGGTGACCGCGGCATACCAGCAGGCCATGAACTGCGGCGTGGCGACGCTCTCGAAGGGCAGCGGGCTGGCGGAAGCCACCATCGCCAACACGATCAGCGCGATCTTGACGATGCCCATCACCAGGTTGATCTCGATCAGCCGGGAGCGCAGCGGCCCAAGGCGAAATGCGGCGGCCAGGCTGGCGGCCGCGCCCAGATTGCCGAGCATCGCAAGCAGCGGGGCAACCGAGAACACCCAACTGACAATGGACCACAGGGTAAACATTCCCAGCGTCGCAATGATGACGATTGCACAGTAGAGCACCAGGTCGGGGTCGTGGCCCGCCGCGATCGGACCATTCAACGCGACCACCGCAGCCGCCCGCAGCGACACAAACCACAGCGCGAAGCTGCCCAGCAACGCCGCCATGCGCGCCGCCTGTAGCAGCATCAGCGTGACGGGGCGCGCATGAAGCTGCGCATCGAAGCGGCGCAGCACCAGGACGCGGCCAAACGAGGAGATGACGATCCACGCGACCAGAAGCAGCGGCACCAGCCACTCGGCCATTTGCAGGAGCGGCGGCAGCAACTGCATGCCCACCTGCGTCAGCGTCGCGGCGGCGCTCATCGGGTCGAGCAGCGAGATCTGCCGGAACGCCGTTGTATCGATCTGCGCTTTGCGCCACACGCCGAGCGCCTGGGTTGCCATCAACGCCAACGCAGGCGCGCCAAACGCCCAGCGCCACAGCACCTCCAGCGCAGTCAGCGAAGGCCGCTTCCAGCACGCCGAGAGCGTATGCACAAACGACTGCGTTCCACGCACCGGCGCGGTGCGGCCGGCTGCCATCTACCTCACCACAATATTTACGAGCTTGCCCGGCACCACGATCACCTTGACCACGGTCTTGCCCGCCATGCGCGCGGCAACCTTCGCGTCGGCTTGCGCCGCGGCCTGAATGGTTGCCTCATCGCTGCCCACGGGCACGGTGACAACATTAGCGAGTTTTCCGTTGACCTGGACGGGGATTTCGATCTCGGCCTCGCGCGCAAGCTCTGTTTCGGCGATGGGCCAGGCGGTACGGAAGACCGCGCCCTCTCCGCCGAGTTGCTCCCAAAGTTCGGCTGCAAGGAATGGCGCAAACGGCGCGAGCAGCAGCGTGAGTGTGCGGAAGACATCCGCAATGATGGAGCCGGAGATCTTGCCCTCATCCATCAACGGCTCTTCCGCTGCAATTTCATTGACCAGAATCATGATGGCGGCGATGCATGTGTTGAAGTGCCAACGTCCGTTGAAGTCGCCGGTGAGCTTGGCGATGGTCTGATGCAGCGTGCGCAGGAGCTTCGCCTCAGCCTCGGGGGCAGAGCCGGTTCCATCCTTCGCGGTCGCGGCAAACTTCGTGGTCAGGCGATAGACGCGGCCGAGGAAGCGGCTGATGCCGGCGACGCCTTCCTCCTGCCACTCCAGATCGCGGTCGGGCGGCGCGGCGAAGAGGGCATACATGCGCGTGGCGTCCGCGCCGTAGCGCTCGATCATCAGGTCGGGCGAGACGACGTTGCCCTTGGACTTCGACATCTTGGCGCCGTCTTTAATCACCATTCCCTGCGTAAACAGGCGCGCCGCGGGCTCGTCGTTCTGGATGAGGCCGAGATCGCGCATCACCTTGGTCCAGAAGCGCGAGTAGATCAGGTGCAGGATGGCGTGCTCCACGCCGCCGATGTACTGGTCGATGGGGAACCAGTAGTTTGCCTTCGCGGAATCGAACGGCGCGGCGGAGTTATTCGCGTCGGTGTAGCGATAGAAGTACCAGCTCGAATCGACGAAGGTGTCCATGGTGTCGGTCTCGCGGCGGGCCGGGCCACCGCAGACCGGACAGGTGGTGTTGACGAACTCCGCGACGCGGCCCAGCGGCGAGCCGCCCTGCTGGGTGATCTCCACCTGCGCGGGAAGCAGCACGGGAAGCGCGCTCTCGGGCAGCGGAACCACTCCGCCCGGCTGCGTGCCCGCGTGGCCGTCGGTGCAATAGACCATGGGGATGGGCGTACCCCAGTAGCGCTGGCGGCTTACGCCCCAGTCCTTCAGGCGATATGTAACTGTTGCAGTGCCAAATCCATTTGCCTTGGCGAATTCCGCCATCTTTTGCTGCGCTTCGGCGCACGATTCGCCCGTCCATTGGCCGGAATCGGCCAGCGTGGCATCGTCTTCGGAGATGAAGGGCAATGCCTGCGAATCATCTGTAACTTGATTGGGAACAATTACGCGGCGCACGGAAAGGCCGTATTTATTGGCGAATTCGAAGTCGCGCTCGTCGTGCGCGGGGACGCTCATGATGGCGCCGGTGCCATAGTCGGCGAGGATGTAATTTGCAACCCAGATCGGCACAAGTTCGCCGTTGAAGGGATTGATTGCGAATCGGCCTGTATCGACGCCGTGTTTTTCAATCGCGCCGAGGTCTCCGCCCTCGCGCGCGGCCTTCTGCTGCGCAAGCATTTCGTCGATCTGGCGGGCCAACACCGCGTCGCTGGCGGCAAAGCTCCTGGCCACCGCGTGCTCCGGCGCAAGCTGCACGCTGGTGGCGCCGAAGATGGTGTCGACTCGCGTGGTGAAGACGGTGATCTTCTGCACACTCTGCTCGCTCGCTGCAACCACGAAGTCCACCAGCGCGCCTTCGCTGCGACCGATCCAGTTGCGCTGCATGGTGCGGACCTTCTCCGGCCAGCCATCCATCCTGTCGAGGCCATTGAGCAGTTCGTCCGCGTACTTCGTAATACGCAGGAACCACTGGGTGAGGTCGCGCTGCTCGACGAGCGTCTCATCGTGCCGCCAACACTTGCCATCGACCACCTGCTCGTTGGCCAGCACGGTCTGGCACTGGGGACACCAATTGACCTTGCTCTTCTTGCGGTAGGCGAGACCCGCGTTAAACATCTTGAGGAAGAACCACTGGTTCCAGCGGTAGTACTCGGGCAGGCAGGTGGTGACCTCGGTGGCCCAGTCGTAGCTGAGGCCCATGCGCCGCATCTGCCGCCGCATTGCAGCGATGTTGGCCAGCGTCCACTCGGCTGGCGGCGTGTTGTTCTTGAGCGCTGCGTTCTCGGCGGGAAGGCCGAAGGAGTCCCAGCCCATTGGGTGAAGCACGTTCGAGCCGCGCATCCACATGAAGCGGGCGAGCGCGTCGCCGATGGCGTAGTTGCGCACATGGCCCATGTGCAACTGGCCGCTGGGATAGGGCAGCATCTCCAGGCAATAGAACTTCGGCTTGCCGCAGTCGTGGCCCTCGGCCGCATAGAGCGCCGGATCGGCGTCCCAGCGCGCCTGCCATTTGGGTTCAAGTTCCGCGGGGTTGTAGCGCTGCTGATTCAGTTCTGCGGAAGGACCGCTGGAATTCGCGGCCTTGTCGATATGTTCGCCAAACTCACTGGTAGACATGCTGCATCGATTGTATCGTCCGTCGGTGCAGAGTTGAGCAGAACTAACCTGACACTATTTCGACGTAGTCGCCTTCGGATATGTCTGCACAGTCGTGTATCCGTCGGGGGGAACGAAGAGGGACGGGTCCGGCTCCTTCAGGCTCAGGTTTTCCATGACCATCTCGGTGCGTCCACGATCCGGCTCGTCGACGATGTCCGCCATCAATAGCCCATGCTCGATTGAGATCCACCGCTCATGCACGGTGACAATGGGCGTGGCATTCCCCTGTCCACTGAAATCAATTTTGGTGGACGTCAATCTCTGTCCCAGCGCCTCGACGCCATCGATCTTCTTTGTTCCGAGCGTCTCAATTCGCCTGGTAACGATAGACTTTCCTGGTGTCGTGGTGGTCACCTCGGAGTCTTTCCACTCCGAGATTCCCGCCGACCCACCCATCAGCTCGGGCTGGTAGAGCAACTTGGCCACCTTCAGCACCGCGCCACCCGTATTCCAATCCAGAAAGGTGCCCGCCACCGGGTCGGCAATGCGAACGATGAGCTTGTTATAGGCATGACCGTTGTTATCGAGCTCACACCCAATCGGGGTCTCCATGCGCACCTTGCTTGCGGAAGAGCGCGCGCTTAGTGTCCTTGTCACACTATGAAGCACTTTACCGTCGGACAATTTCTGGTCGTAGGTCACCTTCAACGTGGCGCTATAAGGCTCCCCCGAGACGTTGATGCCCCCATATCCAACCCAGCTTCTTACACCCGGCGTACAGACCGCACTGTCATCGGGCGCGGTGGGGACAGCTGCTTTCTGCGCCACCGCATACGGCGCAAGAGAAAAGAGACCGACGACTGCCAATAACGTCACGCAGCGCATGCCCACCCGAAGGAGATTTCGCTCTAACATAATTCCGCTCCTGTACTTTGGCAGCAAGGATACACCCGAACCGCTAACTACAGGGAAACAAGTTTCTTTTGCGATACCCGCGCTACAGGCACCCTCACCCAGCCGCGAGGGCCTTGAGGGTGGCGACGTTGCGGGCCTCGTCGCCGGGAGCGTCGACCGGGGTCTCGGCGATGAAGGCACAGTGGGCGAAGCGTGGGTCGTGCAGCAGTCGGCGGAAGGGTGCCGCGCCGATGGTTCCCTCGCCGATGTGCTGATGGCGGTCGAGTTTGGATCCGAAGGCGGCCTTGGCGTCGTTGCAGTGCCAGACGCGAACGGTGTCGTAGCCCAGCGTAGCGCCGACCTGCTGCATGGTGTCGGCGTAGCCCTCGTCGGAGACGATGTCGTAGCCGGCGACGTGGATGTGGCATGTGTCCAGGCAGACGGCGACGGGCGCGCAGGGGCGCAGGCGGTCGACCAACTCGGCGACCTGCTCCAGCTTTCCGCCGAGGGAGAACTCCGCGCCCGCCGTGTTCTCGATCAGGATGTGGAAGTCAGTCCCCGCAAAGTCGATGCCTGTGACTGCGCGCTCGATGGACTCCGCGGCCAGGCGCAGGCCTTCTTCGCGGGTGAGCCCCTTCCAGCTTCCGGGATGCAGGACGAGGAACTCAGCGCCAAGGGCCAGAGCGCGCTCGACTTCTCCGCGAAACGCCGCCACGGAGTTGCCACGCACGGTTTCGGTCTGGCTGCAGACATTGATGAGATAGCTGGCGTGGATGGCCACCGGGCCAACGTCGAACTCGGCGCGCAGGTCGCGCATCTTCTTCGCGTCGGCTGGTTTGACCGCCGAGGCGCGCCACATGCGCGGGCTGGAGGAGAAGATCTGGAAGGTATTGGCGCCAATCTCGACGGCGCGATCGACCGCCGTCCAGCATCCGCCGGTGGTGCCGAGGTGCACGCCGATCCGCCGCGCGCCGCTGCCGATTTGCCCATCTTTCGCCATGTCTTCGAGCCTACCTGAGAAAAATATGCGGCGCACACTCAATCTGCGTGTGTATTATCACCATGCCCGGAGATTCTACCGTTCGCCGTCCGGCTAATGTACCGCGAATTTGCGAATTCTGGAAGACAGAAAGGAATCAACCGATGCCTGCTGCACAGAATTACAAGAACCACGTACGCTGGGACCCCGCATGGCACTTTTTCCTGGTGCCGATGCTGATGCTCAACATCGTCTTTGCCTCCTTCAAACTGGTTTACGACTGGCACATGCCGGCAAACCACCACTACCTCTACGGCTGGTGGGTCGTCATGGCGATCGTCCTCTTTATGGTCATCATGAAGTCCCGCATGTACCCCATCAAGGTGCAGGACCGGGTCATCCGGCTGGAAGAACGGCTGCGGCTCCAGGCGCTGCTGTCGGCGGAAGCCTTTGCAGCCAGCCAAGCGCTGACGGAAGACCAGTTGATCGGTCTGCGCTTTGCCTCCAACGCCGAACTGCCAGCGCTGGTGGCACGCACGCTGAGAGAGAAGCTGACACAGGATCAGATCAAGGAAGCCATCGTCGACTGGAAGCCGGACACCTTCCGCGTGTAGCGGAGATTGCCGAACGGCTGGAATGTGTGCGCTCTCCTTCGCGGACTTCTCGGAGGACGGAGGACGGAGTATGCGCCGATTCTGCCGATTGTGAGTTTCCGTTTGTTCGTCGTTTGATCGGTGTTTGTTCTCCCCCTCCCCCTGCCATCCCCCCTTGGCGGTGGATGGGTGCGTAAGT
>DAIRTY010000123.1:0-6418 GCA_036803645.1 Acidobacteriaceae bacterium
GCCGTCCTCACCCGCTGCGGCGGAAACAAGCTGCGCGCAGCCGAGTTGCTCGGCATCAGCCGCTCCACCCTGTACCGCATGTTGGACGCAGGCTCCGTCTCCACCCACTCCCTCCCCGGGTAGATCGCAACAAATATCTTTTCCGCAACCTCGATACACTCGTTACAGGCGCACTTTCGCCCGAGGTATCGAAGTCTCATGATGAAGCTCTCCATCGTCCTTCTGCTCTGCGCATCTGGTTCAACTCCGCAGCTTCACGCACAGCTCCGCGCCGCTCCCCCACCCACCCCCGCGGCCCTCCCCGCGCAGGCCCCCCCACAAGACACCGCCGCCCGCAGCCGCGATCTCTCCCGTCTCTTCGACGAGATCTGGCAGGACAAGCTCCGCCACTCCCCCGAGTACGCCACCTACCTCGGCGACAAGCGCTACGACGACCAGCTCACCGACTACTCGCCCCGCGCCTACAACGACTCGCTGGCCCGCGGCCGCGCCTTCATCGAGCGCCTCTCCGCCATCGACACCACCAACCTTCCGCATCAAGCCCAGCTCTCCGCCGAACTCATGCTCCGCTCCCTCAGCGACGACCAGGAGGCCGCGCCCTTCAAGGAGTGGGAGATGCCCGTCAGCCAGTACGAGGGCCTGCAACTCGACCTGCCCCAGCTCGCCGCCCACACCTCCTTCGACAATGCCGCAGACTACGACCACTACATCGCCCGCCTCAACAAGGTTCCCGTCGCCTTCTCGCAGATCATGACCAACCTGCAGTCCGGCCTCGACGACCACCGCACTCCCCCGCGGTTCCTCATGCAGAAGGCCCTCGACGAGACCCAGGCCATCGCCGCCCAGAAGCCCGCCGACAGCCCCTTTGCCCTCCCGCTCAAATCATTTCCCGCATCCGTCAGCCCCGCGGACCGCAAGCGCATCACCGAGGACCTCCTCGAAGCCATTGCAACGCAGGTCATGCCCTCCTACCAGCGCTTCGCCAAGTTCCTCGCCGTCGCCTACATCCCGAATTGCCGCACCGATCCCGGCATCTCGGCCCTGCCTGACGGCGACGCGTACTACGCCTTCCGCATCCGCCAGTCCACCACGCTCAATAAAACCGCCGCGGAGATTCACAAGATCGGTCTTGACGAAGTCGCTCGCGATCAGGCTGATATGTTAGACATCGTGCACAAGCTGGGCTTCAGCGATCAGAAGTCCTTCAACGCCGCGCTCAAGGCCAACCCCAAGCTCCACCCCGCCTCCGCCGACGCTCTGCTCGACGCCTACCGCCGCTACATCGCGCAGATGCAACCCCGCCTGCCGGAACTCTTCGGCACGCTGCCCAAGGCGAAGCTCGAAGTCGTCGCCATGCCCGGCTACATGGCTCCCAATCAGGCCGCCGCCTTTTACGACCAGGGCACGCCCGATGGCAAGCGTCCCGGCCAGGTCGACATCAACACCTACCACTTCGCCGACCGCTCCCTCGCCGGCGTCGAGGCCGTCGCCTACCACGAAGGCATCCCCGGCCACCACCTGCAGATCTCCATCCAGCAGGAGTTGCCCGGCCTGCCCGCCTTCCGCCAGCAGTCCTACTACACCGCCTACACCGAGGGCTGGGCGCTCTACAGCGAACGCCTGGGCAAGGAGATCGGCTTCTATCAGGACCCCTATTCCGACTACGGCCGCCTCGAAGCCGACATGTGGCGAGCCATCCGCCTGGTGGTGGACACCGGAGTCCACTCCCAGCACTGGACCCGCCAGCAGATGGTGGACTACTTCCACGACCACTCCGGCCTGGACGAGACCAACATCCAGTCCGAGGTCGACCGCTACATCGCATGGCCCGCGCAGGCGCTCGGCTACAAGATGGGCCAGCTCAAGATCCTCGAACTCCGCGACCGCGCCAAATCCGCCCTCGGCCCCAAATTCGACCTCCGCGCCTTCCACGACGTAGTCCTCGACTCCGGCGCGCTCCCCCTCGACGTCCTCGATAAACAAGTCAACGCCTGGATCGCCGCGCAGAAAACCACTCCATAACGAACGCCTGTCATTCTGAGCGCAGCACCACTGAAGTTGTCATTCTGAGCGCAGCACCACTGAAGTTGTCATTCTGAGCGCAGCGAAGAATCCCCGCATTTTGCTGGGTGCCCCATCCAGCGCGTCTTTGTCTCATGCGATGGATACGAGTCCAGCCCCTGCGCTGCCCTACTTCTTGGCGAACGACCGCACCAGGATCACCATGTTCCACACGTCGTCCGGCTTGACGCGGTCGCCCTCGGCGGGCATCTTGCCCTTGCCGTCGTGGATCAGCGTGTAGAGTTCTCCGTCCGACATGTCTTTCAGAGTCTCTGGATCGCGCAGGTCCTTGAGGCTCAATTTCATATCGCCGACAAGATCTCCTTTGCCGTTGCCGTTCTCTCCGTGACACATGGCGCAATCGATCTTGTACGTCTCTTTGGCGTGGGCCTGCGATTCAGCCGTGGGCTTCACAGGATTGTTCTGAGGCACCGCTGCGGAAGCAGGTGCGGCCGGGGCAGCAGGTGTAGTCTGATCGGCAGGTGCAGCGGGATCCGCAGGTGCCGTCTGTGCGGCAGGTGCGGCCGGGGCGGCAGGTGCAGCAGGCTCCTGCGTCAAGAGTCCAAGAAACAGCAGCGGTGGTAGAACATATAGCAGCTTCAGCATTGCAAACCTCCATGGAGTCTGCCGAAACCATGTACAGCAGAATCCTATGCCTCATGCGCGGCGATTGAAATCCATAAACACGCGCAATGATGCTTTCCGATGCAATTTTACCGCTACTCAAGCTCGACTATTTTCGCATCTTCGTTCAGTATCTGAGTGGTCATCATTTCCCTCTCCGCCCGCAATGCCGACTCTGGTAGCCTGATTGAATGAGCGCTGACACCTACGAACTTCCAGTCCCTGCGTCTGTACTGCCCAACCTGCGCGTCGCCATCCTGGGCGCGGGCAAGATGGGCGGCATTCTGTTGCAGGCCTTCCTCAAGAACAATCTTCTGCTGCCCGATCAATTGGTCGCGACCGTCCAGCATCCCGACCGCGCCTTGGCGCTCTCGGCACAGTTCGGCATCGATGTCGGCACCGGCAACCTCGCCGCCGCCCGCCAGGCAGACGTCATTCTGCTCGGCGTAAAGCCAGTTCAGGTTCCTGCCGTCCTCGCTGAGATTCTTCCCGCGCTCACGCCCTCCAAGTTGCTGCTTTCCTTCGCCGCCTCGGTCAAGACGCGTGCCATCGAGGACGCCGCCGGCTGCGATCTGGCCGTCATCCGCGCCATGCCCAACACGCCCGCGCTGCTCTCGGCTGGCGCCACCGCGCTCTGCTCCGGACGATTTGTCACCTCCGAGCAGATTGCCCTCGCACAGCGCATCTTCAACACCGTGGGACGCACCGTCGTGGTCGAGGAGAAGCACATGGACGCGGTCACCGGCCTCTCCGGCTCCGGCCCCGCCTTCCTCTACATCATCATCGAGGCGCTGGCCGAGGCGGGCGTCAACGTCGGCCTGCCGCGCGACGTGGCCACCATGCTCGCCGCGCAGACCGCCTACGGCTCCGCCCGCATGGTGCTCGAAACCGGCTACCACCCGGCCCTGCTCAAGGACGCCGTAACCACCCCCGCTGGCACCACCGTCGACGGAATCCTCGCACTCGAAGAGGGCGGACTGCGCGCCACTCTCATCAAGGCCGTCAAACGCGCCACCGAACGCGCCAAGGAGCTCGCGGCCGGCTGATTCGGCAGCATTTCTGCCCCCCCTCTCTCGAATCAGGGCGTGCGAATATAGAATTGGTTTCACGGCATGGCTCTGAATCGGGCCGGCCGGACGATCTGCAACACGGGACTGAAGGAGAGCAATTCCATCATGAAGCTGCTGTCGAGAACTGTTATATTCGCAACTTGTTTTTCCCTGGCCAGCTCGGTCGCCATCGCGCAAGCGAGGGTCCACGCGCTGTCTGGAACGGTCACCACGATCCATCCAAAGATTCAAATGACGGAGCTTGACACCGACGATGGCTCATCGGGACACTTCCAATGGTTGAAGAAGTCCGACGGTGACATCTACTTCGACAAGGGTATCGGCGCCGATGCAACCACCTCGGACAAGTTCACCACCACCCAGACCCACGTCATCGCCTACTACATCGGCGCAGGAGAAGTAGTGCGTACCCTCGTCGCATTGCGCGACCTCGGCACCGGCCCGTTTGTGAAGAGTGTTGGGACCGTTGTCAAATTTGACAAGCACGAGCATCTGCTGACCATCAAGAACAGCACAGGCGGCGAGGAGTCCTACCACCTCGATCCCAAGACGGTGGCCGACACGGAGAACGGGGTAGCGACAAATTACAAGTTCGATCTGAGCAAGGGTAATAAGTTGCGAGTGCTCGCCACCCAGTCAAATGGAAGCAGTACAGCACTGCTGATCACGCCAGCCAACCTCTGAGCAGGACGAAGCCGTGCGCTTCAAGCCTTCCCCGCCCCGCCGTCATCGCCACATGGAATCGACCCATGTCCACATCCTTCGCTAATCCGGCCCCGCCCAACAACCTGCCTATTGCGCGCTTCGCCTGGTTTGTCGTCTTCTACAACATACTGGCCATCGTCTGGGGAGCGCTGGTGCGCGCCAGCGGATCGGGAGCGGGCTGCGGCAACCGCTGGCCACTGTGCAACGGACAGATCGTCCCCGTCTCGCCCGGCTTCCACACCATCATCGAGTTCACCCACAGGATGATGGTCGGCGGCTCGACCCTCCTCGTCTTCGCGCTGTTGGTCTGGACCTTCCGCGCCACCGTCAAGCATCAGGCCGCGCGCGCGCTCGCCGTCGTCTCGACCCTCCTTCTGTTGAACGAGGCATTTCTCGGCGCGCTTCTGGTCAAGCTGAACTACGTCACCGTCAACCAGTCCACTGGGCGCATCGTTCTGCTCTCCATTCATCTCGGCAATACGCTGCTTCTGATGGCCGCCCTCACGCTGACCGCGCGCTTTCTTTCCACCGGACAGCGCTGGATCGATCTCCCGCTTTCGCGTCGTCTTGTCGGTGTAATTGAGGGCCTCGTCACAACCATCTTCGTCGGCATCACCGGCTCCATCGCCGCGCTGGGAGACACGCTCTTCCCCGCCGCTTCGCTGCACGCCTCCATCGCGCAGGACTTCGCCGCCGGCTCGCCGATGCTGCTGCGCCTCCGGCTCGTCCATCCCGCCCTTGCCCTGATTGCGGCCCTCTTCGCGCTCTGGCTGGCCGCCCGCGCGCGCAGCACACGCTCAGGCCACACCGGCTCAAACGCATCGGATTCAGGCAAATTTAGCAAGACAGTGGTTCGCGCTCAACAGGCAAGCCGTGCGCGCCTCGCCAACCTGCTCCTCATCCTGCTTGGCCTTCAGTTCGCGCTCGGCGTCGCCGACGTTCTGTTGCTCGCACCCGCATGGATGCAGCTCCTCCACCTGCTCGGAGCAGATCTCTTCTGGGTCATTCTGGTTCAGCTCGCCGCCGAGACCGTCTGGCCAGCAGCAGCGCCTTCTGCCAGAAAAACTTAATCGTCAAGGCAAATTCCTCGGCAGGGCACGCGTTTACGCGTGCCGATGAGCGCACTCTTTTTTACAGCAAGGGATCCCTTGATCGATTCGCATCGGTATGCCCTTACAATCGACGAGAACTATCGCGGGTCCGGCTTGCCTGCGATCTTGTCCCCAACCTTCTCGGTGCCGTGGGCCGTGTCCTTCGCCACAATCTTCGTTCTATTCGCCGACTTGCGATAGACCTTCTTCGTCTCGTGCGATGTCTTCTGGACGACCTTTTTGGTCGTCTTCTCGGTCGCGTGCCCCGTGTCGACGGCCGCTGCCTTGGTGTCGTGACCGGCGTCTTTCATGTCCTGCCCCGCGCTCTGGCCCAGCGCCACGCCGCATCCCAGCCCGAGGCCAAGCCCCGCCGCAAGCAAAATCCGTGCCATCTCAATCTTCTTCATCGCTCGTCCCTCCGCCTCGTTCCATGCAGGCTCTATAGGAGTAGATTCCTCATCTTGCCCGCGAGATGTACGCGCGTCACAAATCCTTTGCCGTGTCGAATGGCAACTCCGCGTCGAAATGCGTATATTTCTTTACGTCCGAAAAAATACTTTCCGTCCGCCCAGCCGATTGAGGCCCCTACGCTTCGCCGGCAGAATGGAAGCCTGAGCCCGATGCATGCTGCCCCGATCCCCGCCGTCCTGCTGCTCGCCACCACGCATTTGATCCGCCTCGCGCCGGTCGACATCGCCATCCTTCTGTTCTACTTCGCGATGGTGCTCTTCATCGGCTTTTACGTAAAGGGCTCCACCAACACCAGCGAGCAGTTCTTCCTCGCCGGGCGCGAGATGACCGCCTGGATCGCGGGCCTCAGCTTCGTCTCCGCCAACCTCGGCTCGCTGGAGCTGATGGGCTGGGCCG
>DAIRTY010000124.1:0-6414 GCA_036803645.1 Acidobacteriaceae bacterium
AGGAGGTTGCGGACCGAATGCTGGCGCTGCGCGGGGTGGAGCTGGGCAAACTGGTGCTGACCAACTCCGGCAAGGGGCTGAAGGGCGCGCATCATCATTGATTGCGATGGCCCGATGAATGCTGCGTGAGGACGAGCGTCCTGGGCGGCGTCTTTTGCCGCGGCGATAATACAGGTTCTATAATCGTGTTACGACGCGAATGAGAGTTTCCAGTTTATTCAACGATGCGGCGAATGGAGTCCGCGGCAAGGTAGTGGGGATCTACGGAATCCTGCTGGCGTTCAACGTGGGCGCGTGGGTGTGGGCGGTGCTTGCCTCGCGGCACTATCCGCTGCTGCTGGGAACGGCGCTGCTGGCCTACAGCTTTGGGCTGCGCCACGCCGTGGATGCCGACCACATTGCAGCGATCGACAACGTGACGCGCAAGCTGATGCAGGAGGGCAAGCGGCCGGTGGCGGTGGGGTTCATGTTCTCGCTGGGGCACTCGACGGTGGTGGTGCTGGGATCAGTGGCGATTGCGGCGGCGGCGCTGGCGCTGCAACACCGCATGGACGGGGTGCGGGAGATCGGCGGCGTGGTGGGCACACTGGTGTCGGCGATCTTTCTGCTGGGCATTGCTTTCGTGAACATGGTTGTGCTGCGGTCGATCTATCGCGCGTTTGTGCGGGTGAGGGGCGGGGCTCCGTACGTGGATGAGGACTTCGACATGTTGCTGGCCGACCGCGGCTTCCTGTCGCGGCTGTTCCGGCCCATGTTCCGGATCATCACGCGAAGCTGGCACATGTATCCGCTGGGCGTGCTGTTTGGGCTGGGATTCGACACGGCCACCGAGATTGGACTGTTGGGGATTTCGGCGGCGGAGGCATCGAAGGGGCTGCCGCTCTACTCGATTCTGGTGTTCCCGGTGCTGTTCGCCGCGGGGATGTCGCTGATCGACACGACAGACAACATCCTGATGCTGGGGGCGTATGGATGGGCGTTCATCAAGCCGGTGCGCAAGCTCTATTACAACCTGACGATCACGTTTGTGTCGGTGTTGGTGGCGCTGGTGGTGGGAGGGATCGAGGCGCTGGGACTGCTGGCCGGGCATTTCCGCCTGGGCGGGATCTTCTGGGACGCGGTGCGGCGGCTGAACAACAACTTCGGCGCGCTGGGCTACTTCATCATCGCGATCTTCGCGCTGAGCTGGGTGGTGTCGATCGCCATCTACAAGTGGCGGCGGCTGGACGATCTGGAGCTGGGCGCGTAAGCGAGCGGCGGATGTCATTCCCCGAATACGGAATCGTTCGAGTTACCGCGGAATCATGTGGGGGAAGACATAGGCCTGCAGCATGGTGATGATGCCAACCAATCCGGCGAGCATCAGACTGTGCTTGAGGGTGAAGCGGAATAGGTCGGATTCGCGCCCCACCAGTCCGACCGCACCGGAGGCTACCGCAATGGACTGCGGAGAGATCATCTTGCCGGTGACGCCGCCGGTCGAATTGGCCGCCACCATCAGGGTGCTGCTGACGTGGATCTGGTGGGCCGTGTTGGCCTGCAGGTTGCAGAAGAGCGCGTTTGATGAGGTGTCCGATCCAGTGAGAAAGACGCCGATCCACCCCAGGAACGGCGCGAAGAACGGAAATGCGACGCCCGTAGTGGCCAGCAACAACGCCAGGGTTGCGGAGAGGCCGGAGTAGTTGGCGATATTGGCGAAGGCCAGCACCATGCCGATGGAGAAGATCGGCATTTTCAGGCTGTCGAGAGTGCTGCCGAATGTCTTGATCGCATCCATCGGCTTCATGCGCAGCACCAGGATGCTGACCACGGCCGAGAGCAGGATTGCGGTGCCGGTGGCCGACAACCAGTCGAATGTGTAAACCGATGCGTAGGGAGTGGGGCCGTTGACGATGGGCGGCATTTTGATCACCAGCTTGTCGAGCATCGGCACCGGTTGGTTGATGACGGTCCAGGCCAGATTGCCTCCCCTGGCGAAGAGCGCCTTGAAGGGCTTGATCGACCAGACGGTGACGAAGACGGTGAGGATGGCAAAGGGCGACCATGCCTTGGCCACCTGAGCGAACGAGTGGCTTTCCACCTTGAGCGTCGCTTCCTGACCGGGGAAACGGAAGATGTTTTTTGGCTTCCAGAACTTGAGAAAGATGGTGAGCGAGATCAGGCTGACCAGGGCCGAGGTGATGTCGGGCAGCTCCGGCCCGATGAAGTTGGATGTCAGAAACTGCGTGACTGCGAAGGTGCCTCCGCAGACCAGGATTGCCGGCCAGGTCTGGCGCACTCCGCGCCAGCCGTCCATGATGAGGATGACCCAGGCGGGGATAAGAAACGAGAGCAACGGCAGTTGGCGTCCGGCCATCGCGCCGATCTTGAACGCGTCGATGCCGGTGACCTGCCCGGCGACGAGGATCGGAATTCCCATTGCGCCGAAGGCCACGGGCGCTGTGTTGGCGATGAGGCAGAGACCCGCGGCGTAGAGCGGGTTGAATCCCAGACCGGCCAGCAGGGCGGCCGTGATTGCCACCGGCGCGCCAAAGCCCGATGCGCCTTCGAGGAAAGCGCCGAACGAAAAGCCGACCAGAAGCATCTGCAGGCGCTGGTCTTCGGTGATGGAGACCACCGAGGCGCGGATGATTTCGAACTGCCCGGTCCTGACGGTGATTTTGTACAGGAATACGGCCATGACGATAATCCATGCAATCGGCCACAGTCCGAAGAGAAAACCGGCGCTCGCGGCTGCCAACGCCATGGCAATGGGCATTCTGAAGAAGAAGACCGACACCAGGAGCGCGAGGACAACCGTTATCGAGCCGGCGAGATACCCCTTCATGCGGAGAACAGTCAATGCAACGAAGAAGAACAGAATGGGGAGCGATGCAATCAGCGATGAGAGCCAGATGTTGCCGGCTGGATCGTATATCTGGTGCCAGGGGTGCAAGGGGAGGCTCCTTTGTTGCGGAGATTGACTTGTCCGGTTTGAATCCAAGATGAGTGGAACGATTAGAACGGCATGATTCGGTAGAGGATCAGCAGGCACCCATGATATCCGGTCGGCTGCATTCTTCAAGTAAATAAGCGATGGAATGGTAGGCGCGGCCAGTCTCGGCGGTCAAGCCAATCTCGCAAGTGCGGTTGGTGGAGACGCCCTCGCGGCAGTTTGCCGGGAGGGCTTCGTGAATGCTGCGCAGGGCGTGGACGTTGAGTTCGGGGACGACGAAACCGCGATCGCCGGCAAAGCCGCAGCAGAGAACGCCGGCTGGTTCGACAACCTGCTCCACGCAGGCCTCGATCAATCTGCGCAACTTGGCGTCTGAACCGGTGCGGCGCACGCTGCAGTTGACGTGCAGCGCAACCGGGCCCGGCTTGCGCGTGATGCGCAGGCGCGGAAGAAGCGCGTCGTGGGCAAACTCGTGGAAGTCGTAGAGCGGCAGGCGGCAGGCTAGACGCTCCTTCATGCGCACCGAGCAGGTGCTGGCGTCGATGATTACCGGATAGAACCCGCCTTCGCCGTCGTCGGCTGCCTTCAGCAAGGCTTCGGTGAGGTTGTCTGCCATCTCGTCTGCTGCATCGGCCATGCCTTTGCTCTCCAGCATCTGGCCGCAACAGAGCTTGTCGAAGCCTTGGGGCAGGCGCGGCGCGTAACCGGCGCGGACCAGAAGCTCGATGACGACATCGGCGAGCGATGCTTCGTCTTTACTGTTGGCGCCGAAGATGCGGCCTCCGCAGGCTGGGAAGTACACGACCGGATCGCCCGCGCCTTTATATGGAGCAGGCAGAGTTCCGGCGCGCGGCATTCCACGCTTCCATGCGCCTGCCGAGAGGCGGGCAAGCGCGCCGTCTCCTACGACACTGGAGACGGCGTGGCCGATGGCAAGGCCCGCGCGCGCTACGGTGGCGACCTTGCCGAAGTTGCCAACTGTCCACTCGCCGACTCGGAGCGAGGCAGTACTCAGGTTGCGCCCACGCAGGAGGCGCGTCAGGTCGCCGGTGTTGATGTCGACCGGGCATGCGGTGGAACAGAGGCCGCATCCGGCGCAGGTGTCGAGGCTGTCGTAGACAAAAGCGGCTCCGAGATCGGAGGCATCTTCGCCTGTCGCGGCACGGCGCGAGAGTTCGCGCCAACTGACGATGCGCTGGCGCGGCGAGAAGGTGAGCCCATGCGACGGACACATGGTCTCGCAGTAGCCGCACTCCGTGCAGCGGTCGACGATCTCTTCGGCACGCGGCATTGGCTTGAAGTTCTTCAGGTGGACGCGCGGGTCGTCGTTGAGAATGACTCCGGGGTTGAGGAGATTGTCCGGGTCGAGGAGCTTTTTGATGCGGCGCATCAGCGCGGTGGCCTGCTGTCCCCACTCCATCTCGACGAAGGGCGCCATGTTGCGGCCGGTGCCATGCTCGGCCTTGAGCGAGCCGTCGTACTTGTCGACCACGAGCCTGCAGATGTCTTCCATGAAGCGCGCGTAGCGATCGACCTCGGCGGAGTCGGAGAAGTCCTGGGTAAAGACGAAGTGGAGGTTGCCTTCGAGCGCGTGGCCAAAGATGATGCCCTCGCTGTAGCCGTGGTGCCGCAGCAGCGCCTGCAGGTCCAGCGTTGCGGCGGCAAGCGATTCAACCGGAAATGCAACGTCCTCGATGATGACGGTGGTGCCGGCGCGGCGCATGGCGCCAACCGAGGGAAATGCGCCTTTGCGAACCTTCCAGTAGATCTCGCAGGTGCCGGGATCGGTGGAAAAACTGGCGGGTTCGATGGTAACGATGCCGGCCAGCGCGCCAAGCGCGGCATTCATGCGCTGTTCGAGAAGCGTGGTGTTTTCGGCGCGCACCTCGATCAGCAATGCGGCGGCTTCGTCGCTCAAGGTGCGCAGCATCGACGGCAGTCCGGGCTTGTCCTCGACCGAGCGCAGGGCGGACCGGTCGAGCAGCTCAGCCGCTGACACGGGTTGCGGCTTGAGTTGGATAACGGCCTGGCAGGCAGTTTCAATGGTTGGAAAGAAGACCAGCGCGCTGGCCTTCGATGGGTCTTCGACGACGGTGCGGAGAGTGATGCGCGAGAGGAAGCCAAGCGTTCCCTCGGAACCGATCATCAGGTGAGCGAAGATCTCGATTGGGTCTTCAAAATCGACCAGCGCGTTCAGGCTGTAGCCGGTGGTGTTCTTGATTTTGTACTTGTGGCGAATGCGCGCGGCCAGTGCAGCGTCGGCACGGGTGGCAACACCGAGCTGCTCCAGTTCATTCAGCAAGACCGCATGGCTATTGCGA
This sequence comes from Acidobacteriaceae bacterium, assembly GCA_036803645.1. GTDB lineage: Bacteria > Acidobacteriota > Terriglobia > Terriglobales > Acidobacteriaceae > Edaphobacter. Next base: position 5,257 of record DAIRTY010000124.1, read on the forward strand.
AAGGCCGCGACGCTGAGCGGGTCTTCGGTGTCGAGCAGCGAGCCATCGGCCAGCACCACGCGCAGGCCAGCCAGCGTGCGATAGCTGTTCTGCGCGGTGCCGCAGCACATTCCCGAGGCATTGTTCGCGGCGATGCCCCCGATCTTGCAGGCATTGATGGAAGCCGGGTCGGGCCCGATCTTGCGTCCGAATGGAGCGAGGCGGACGTTCACTTCGCCGCCGATGATGCCTGGGCCAAGGCGGACCGTGGCGGCATCGGGTGAGATTTCGCAGGTTGCGAAACCTTCGCCAATCAATGCCAACACGCCATCCGTGATTGCCTGGCCGGAGAGGCTGGTCCCGGCCGCGCGAAACGTGACCGGGCGGCCATGTGCACGCGCCACTTGCAGCAGGGCCTGCACTTCGGCCTCGGTTTCGACCACCGCAACGACCTCGGGGACCATGCGGTAGAAGCTGGCATCCGTGCCATACGCAAGGCGGCGCAGGGGGTCGGTGATGACCTGGCGCTGGGGCAAGATTCCAGAAAGAGCTTGGATCAGCGGACTCACGGTTTCCTCTCCTCGATCAGGCCACGCAGGCGTTTGAACGCAGGACTATGCCTGATATTGCTCGTCGCTGACCTGTTCCATCCAATCGGCACTCTTGCCGTCCAGGACCTCCACAATCGCGATATGAGTCATCGCGGTGGTCGGCGCTGCTCCGTGCCAGTGCTTCTCACCAGGAGGGAACCAGATCACATCTCCCGGCCGGATTTCTTCAATCGGGCCGCCCCAGCGCTGTACCCGGCCACAACCAGCCGTAACGATCAGAGTCTGGCCCAGCGGATGTGTGTGCCACGCAGTTCGAGCACAGGGCTCGAACGTAACGCTGGCACCGAGAACTCGTGCCGGTGCGGGCGCAGTGAACAACGGGTCAACCCGTACCGTGCCCGTAAAATACTCCGCCGGCCCTTTGCCGGAAGGCTGTGAACCGATTCGCTTGATCTCCATTTTGAATTCCCTTCCCTGATATTTTCCGATCTGGCCGACTGATTCCCTGAACCACTCAGAGCAGGGTGTTTCTTGTTACGAATCGGCTGCCCTATGGCCTACTGCCGTTAGTTCAGGGCATTTTCAGCGATAGTGTAATGTGTTGCTCCACGAACAAAATGCGGGGATT
>DAIRTY010000125.1:0-6337 GCA_036803645.1 Acidobacteriaceae bacterium
CAGCGCGGGCCTCGCCATCCATACCAACTTCCCGCGCGATGCCTTTGTGCCAACCGACGCCGCCGGGCTGGCGCGATTGATGGCGTTGTTGATGCCGCATCCGCGCACGCTGCCCGGCTTCGTTGCGCGCGCCACCCTGCGCAGGCTCAAGAGCAACGGTCGCATCGTGCAGCAGTCCATGGACTCGATGGATACAGGGGCCGACCTGCTTGACGCGCGTCTCTCTGGCATCCGGCAGCCGACGCTGGTGATGTGGGGGATGGCCGACATTTTGATTCCGCCCGCCGTCGGCGAGACGATGCACCGCGATATTCCGCACTCGGTCTTCGAGGGCGTGGAGGGCTGCGGCCACCTTGCGCCGAGCCAGTGCCCGAAGCCCGTGCTGGCCGGCACCATCCAGTTCCTCAAGGCGCAACCTCCCATGCAGGGCGGCGAACAGATGCTTTTGGAAGACGCGCGCTAGGGGCGGCCCGCTCTAATCAGGCTTCCACTCGAATGCGCCGGGCTGGGGCAGGCCGATGTGGGCGAGCACGCGGTCGACGAACTGGCGGGCCATCTGGGTGGTGTCGCGCGGCAGGTTGTAGAGCGTGGGCATCACCGGGAAGATGGTGGCCCCGGCGTCGGATGCGAGCTGCATGTTGCGCAGGTGGATGCGGTTGAAGGGCGTCTCGCGCACGCAGAGGATGAGGCGGCGGCGCTCCTTCAGGCAGACGTCGGCGGTGCGCTCGATCAGGTTCGAGGCCATGCCGTTACTGATGCCGGCCAGCGTTCCCATGGTGCAGGGCAGGACAATCATTCCGTCGCTGGGAGTGCTTCCGCTGGCGATGCTGGCCCCGATGTCTGCCTCGGGGTGCTGGATTATTTTGGAGGGCGAAGTGTGGCTGGGGCCGAGGAGCTTTTCTGTGAGGCCGTTGCGTCCGCTGAGCTGCATCTCTTCGGCGAAGACGCGCAGCGAGGCCTCGCTGGGGATGAAGTCAACTTTGGCGACGCGCGCATCGGCGTCGAGGGCGCGCAACATCTCTGCGGCAAAGATGGAGCCGCTGGCGCCGGTGACGGCCAGGGTGAGGCGGAGTTTGGCGGGCTCGGATTCGGTGGAGTGGGGCACGAAGCGATTATCGCCGATATGAGTCGGCTATGCGATGCTGCCGGCGAGAACAGGCAACAGCAAAGGATGGAGATTTGTGTGAAAAAGATTCCGGACGGTTGTGGCTGGGCGAGCTTCGTCGGGATCCTTCCCCTTCACTTCGTTCAGGGTCAGGATGACAGCAAAAACAAACAACCGCGAAGAGCCAATACTGAGATTCTGGCTACGCCAGAATGACGACTGGGTGGGAATCAGCCCTCGACGACGCTGGCAGAGGCTGCAACTCGCGCCCCCGCAGACTGGGCAGCGGAGGGAGCGGGCGACTGGCGGGCATGCACGCGGAAGAGGGCAAAGATCGCCTGGCAGACGCCATACGCCAGCAGGACGCCCGAAGCCAACGACGCAAAGACCGCACACACCAGTACCACCGAATCACTCACAGAATCATTCCTCTACTTTCGTCCGCCACTTATTGAGATGCGCGCGGCTCGAAGCGCGGCTGGACAGGCTTCATTGTTACAAAGATTGAATCGGCTGCAATGTAGCTTTGATGAATTGCTTATTAGCCAATCGGGTACGCTCTCGCTGCGAAGGGCTGGCCGCCTGGCCGCAACTTCAAGCAGTTGTGGGTCAGCTTGCCGAGGGCGCATTCCGTGGGGGCAAAGTCGTTCCATCTATACAGACGCGATAAGCGGCGCATAAGTTTGGCTGCCGGCCCGTCTGCTGCAAAACAGGTGCAAACCGGCCCTCCGCGCTTCGTCCGGGGACAAAACCTGACGACCGCGGGCAAGACCTGGCGCCCCCCGATGCCGTATCCTGAGGATTGGCCATTTCACCTCCACGCGGCTCTGTGGAGTGCGCGGCCAAACCAGTCAGCATGGCAATCACACACATCACGGTGCGCGGCGCGCGACAGCACAACCTGCGCAACCTCTCGGTCTCCATCCCGCGCAATACGCTGACGGTGGTCACGGGGCTCTCGGGATCGGGCAAGTCCTCGCTCGCCTTCGACACCATCTACGCGGAGGGCCAGCGGCGCTATGTGGAGACGCTCTCGGCCTATGCGCGGCAATTTTTAGACCAGATGGAACGGCCGGATGTGGACGCGATTGATGGCCTTTCGCCGGCGATCTCCATCGAGCAGAAGACGACCTCGCGCAGCCCACGCTCGACGGTGGGGACAATCACCGAGATCTACGACTACCTGCGGCTGCTGTATGCGTCGGTGGGCCAGCCGCACTGTCCGAAGTGTGGGCTGCCGATCACTCGCCAGACGGCGGACCAGATCGTGGAACGCATCGTGGCGCAGGCTCCGGGCGAGCGCATCACGGTCTACGCTCCGCTGGTGCGGGGACGCAAGGGCGAGTTCCGCGAAGAGCTGGAGGCGCTGGACCAGCAGGGATTCCGCGCGCGCATCGACGGCGCGATGACGGAGCTGACCGAGGGAATGCGCCTGGATAAGCGCAAGAACCACACGGTCGAAGCGGTGGTGGATCGCATCATCCTCAAGCCGCTGGTGCAAAACGTCAACGAGACCGCATCTACTTCGCCTTCCCTCGAACCTCGGATCGCGGACCTTGAACCACGAAGATTCGACACGCGGCGGCTGGAGACCTCGGTTGCGAAGGCCTTGCAGATGGCCAAGGGGCTGGTGCTGATCGGCATTCAGGGAGCGAACCGCGCGCAGGTTGAGACTCTGTACTCGTCGTCGATGGCCTGCCCGGATTGCGGCATCGATGTGCCGCGGCTGGAGCCGCGCAGCTTCTCGTTCAACTCGGCCTACGGCGCCTGCCCGCACTGCAACGGGCTGGGCAGCACCTACGACTTCGACCCGGCAAAGACGATCGCGGACTGGTCGAAGCCGCTGCTGGATGGAGCGATGGGGCCGGGTTCGGGCTCGGCCTATCTGCAGCGGCTGATCCGGCTTGCGGCGGAACGATACAAGATCGATCTGAAGCTGCCCTTTTCAGAGTTGACCAAGCCGCAGCAGGACCTTCTGCTCTACGGGCCGCCCAAGAACGAGCTGGGGCGGACGGGCTTTCACGGAATCTTTGCGTATCTGCGGGCGAATCTCGACGAGACGAAGTCCGACGGCTACCGCGAGTACATGATGCAGTACATGTCCGCGACGACCTGCCCGCACTGCCAGGGCCGGCGGTTGCGTCCCGAGTCGCTGGCGGTGACGGTCCCAATCGCCGGCGAGGACCGCTCGATCGCGGAGTTCACGGCGCTCTCGCTGGAGCGTGCGCTGGAGGGTGCGCGCGCCATGCACTTCACCGGGCGCGATCGCATCGTGGCAGACCGATTGCAACGCGAGATCGTCGAGCGGTTGGAGTTTCTGAACGCGGTGGGGCTGAACTATCTGTCGCTGGACCGCTCGGCGGCGACGCTCTCCGGCGGCGAGGGCCAGCGCATCCGCCTGGCGACGCAGATCGGTTCGCGCCTGCGCGGAGTGCTGTATGTTCTCGACGAGCCCTCGATTGGGCTGCATCAGCGCGACAATCGGCGGCTGATCCAGGCGCTCACCAACCTGCGCGATCTGGGCAACACCGTGCTGGTCGTCGAGCACGACGAGGACACCATCCGCCAGGCCGACTATGTGCTCGACCTCGGCCCCGGCGCGGGCAAGAACGGCGGACTGCTGATCGCCGCCGGAACGCCGCAGCAGGTGATGGACAACCCCGCGTCGCTCACCGGGCAATATCTCGCCGGCAAGATCGAGATCGTGGCGCGCGCCCAGCCGCGTCCGCTCACCGGCAAGTGGATCACGGTGGAGAATGCGACCGCGCACAACCTGCAACAGTTGACCGTACACTTCCCGCTGGGCGTGATGACGGTGGTGACCGGAGTCTCCGGCTCGGGCAAATCGACGTTGGTCACGGACATCCTCTACCGCGCGCTGGCGAAGGAGTTGTACGGATCGCGCGAGGACCCGGGAGCGCACGGGCGGGTCGTCGGCATCGACCAGATCGACAAGGTGATCGAGATCGACCAGTCGCCGATTGGGCGCACGCCGCGGTCGAATCCGGCGACGTATACAGGCGTCTTCACGGCAATCCGCGACCTCTTCGCCATGCTGCCGGAGTCGCGCGAGCGCGGATACAAGCCCGGACGCTTCAGCTTCAACGTCCGCGGCGGACGCTGCGAGGCCTGCCAGGGCGAGGGCCAGAGGCGCATCGAGATGAACTTTCTGCCCGATGTCTATGTGCTCTGCGATGTATGTAACGGCCGGCGTTACAACCAGGAAACGCTCGCCGTCCGCTACAACGGCCACTCCATCGCCGACCTGCTCGACCTGCCCATCGCCGACGCGCTTCCGGTGCTCAAGGACATTCCAGCGGCGGCGGCGAAGCTCGAGACGCTGGTCGATGTTGGCCTCGGATACATCCATCTCGGCCAGTCGGCGACCACACTTTCTGGTGGAGAAGCTCAGCGCATGAAGCTGGCCCGCGAGCTATCGAAACGTCAGACCGGGCGCACGCTTTATCTGCTCGATGAGCCCACCACGGGGCTGCACTTCGACGACGTGCGTAAGCTGCTGGAGGTGCTGCACCGGCTCACCGACCTGGGCAACACGGTGATTATCATCGAGCACAATCTAGATATTGTTCGCAACGCCGACTATGTGCTGGACATGGGGCCGGAGGGCGGCGAACGCGGCGGACAAATCGTCGCGCACGGCACGCCGGAGCAGATTGCCACCGTCGCCGGATCGTACACCGGCAACTTTCTGGCGCGGCACTATGGGGCGGACCACGCAGGATCTAACTGGGCCAATCGTATCTCGTCCAACGGCGGCGGCGGCGTAAGTCACGCCGGGCCGCAGCCGCTCGATATCGCAGCCGCGCCTGACCAGGTGAAGGCGGCGCGAGGCAAGTTCATCGCGCCAGAGAAGAAGACCGGAGTGCCATCAGCGCGCGCGCCCAAACCGGTGAAGAACGCGGCGAAGAAATCAGTCTCTGAGAAGACTACGAAGGTCTTGACGAAGAGCGCGTCCATCAAGAGGAAAAAATCGGCATGAGCCTCATCCCCACGAACGATCCAGAAGACACGCCCAGACCGGAAGACACGCCGGGCACAGAGACTTCCGCCGGTCAGGATCGCGCGGCTCCGCTGCGGCGCATTCCCAACCTGGGACACGCACTTGTGTTTGTCTGCTTCACGGGAGTGCTGCTGGTTCTTCTTGAGCTTGTACTCGCTGCGCTGGGAAGATCGCCGGGGACCGAGCATGACGGAGTGGCCAAACTGCTGCACCCGAAGTTGCAGATCGCCCTGCTGGCGACGACGTACCTCACCGCGCTACTGGCGGCGTGGTTCTTCTATCCGCTACTGTGGCAGCGCCGGTTTCTCGATGGATTGCAGTGGCGTTGGGCGGTCGCGCGCAACCAGGCGGCGAAGCTGGTGCCGCTTGGCTTGCTGCTTGGCGTGATGATGCAGGCGGTCACCCACTTCATTACTCCGCCGAAGACGCTGCCCGTCGAAGATTTCTTTCGCACGCAGACGGATGCGTGGCTCATCACTCTCTTCGGCACCATCGTTGCGCCGATCTTCGAGGAGGTCTGCTTTCGCGGGTTCCTGCTGCCCGCCTTCGCCATTGCGTACGACTGGCTCAGCCTGCCGCACACCGCCGAGGCGCGCACTCGCTGGCAGACCACCACAACCCTCACCCCGGCGGCGCTGATCTTTTCCGCGGTACTCACCAGCCTCTTCTTCGCGCTGATGCACTTTCAGCAGGTGTCGCATCTCTGGGCCGCGCTGCTTGTGCTCTTCTCCATCTCGCTGCTGCTCACGTTCGTGCGCGTCAAGACCGGCTCAGTGGCGGCGTCGGCCATGGTGCATGGGGCATACAACGGCTTTGTCTTTCTCGTGGTGATCGTCCAGACCGGCGGGTACAGGCATCTGGAGCGCATGATGCAGTAATCGCACTGCCTCGCAGAAAATGTTGCAGGGTACACTGCGCTCATTCTCCGCTACAATTGCTGAGCCATGACCACCCACTCGCGCGCCGCGCTGCTCAACCTTATCGCCACCTACTCCTTCAAGCTGGGCGACTTTACCCTGGCCAGCGGACAGAAGTCCGATTACTACGTCGACTGCCGCACCACCACGCTGCACGCCGAGGGCGGACGGCTTGCCGGACTGGTGCTCTACGACCTGATCCGCGAGCATATACCATCGGCGATTGCCGTCGGCGGGCTCACCATGGGGGCCGATCCGCTGGTCTCCAACGTCGCCAGCGCAAGCGCCTGGGCG
>DAIRTY010000126.1:0-6267 GCA_036803645.1 Acidobacteriaceae bacterium
GTTCATGAACATGATGCGCGACGAGCAGAACGCGAAGTACCGCTCCTATCTGAAGAAGACCATCGAGTTCGACCCGGACATCATGAAGCGCTACGTCAACTTCATGAGCAACCCGGACGAGCGCACCGCCATCGACCAGTTTGGAACCGGCGACAAGTACTTCGGCGTATGCACTCTGCTTGCGACGCTACCCGGCCTGCCGATGTTCGGCCACGGCCAGATCGAGGGCTTCACCGAGCGTTACGGCATGGAGGTCAAGCAGGCGCGGCTGGACGAGTGGCCCAACGAAGGACTGGTGGCGCGCCACCAGCGCGAGATCGCGCCACTGCTGGCCAAGCGATACATCTTCGCCGGCAGCTCCGACTTCACGCTGTACGATTTTTGGAACGGCCATGGCAAAGTCGACGAGAACGTCTTCGCCTACTCCAACCGCTACGGCGACGAGCGCTCGCTGGTCCTGTACAACAACAAGTACAACAGCACGCGCGGGACAATTCATATTTCCGCGGCGTTCATGGACAAGGGCAGCGGCGTGCTGCGCCAGCGCAGCCTCTGCGACGGTCTCGGCCTGCCCGCCGGCGAGTCGATGGTGCTGGCCTGCCGCGACAGCAACGGCCTGGAGTATCTGCGTCGCGCCACTGACCTGCACCGGCAAGGCCTCAGCTTCGATCTGCGCGGCTTCCAGTGCGTCGTACTGCTGGACTGGCGCGCGCTCGACCCCACCGCCGAGTGGCCGTGGGACAGGCTCTGCGACACGCTCAACGGCGCGGGCGTGCGCAGTGTCCACGAAGAGATGGTCAAGCTACGCCTGCGCCCGCTGCACGACGCTCTGCGCGCCGCCGTCAGTCCCGCCAACGTCCGCGCTTTCGCGGAACTCGCCGACGAGATCGCGCAGCAGAACGCAGGGCAGGGACCTGTCCCCAAGCCGGCAGCACCCAAGAAGCCTGTACCCAGTCGCGCGAAGTCCGAACTCGATCCTCGCCTGCGCGTCATCGCCGACAAGAGCCATCTTTTCTTAGACCGTTTACTGGAAAACATCCCTGAAGAGAACCGCGCGTCGAAACCATGCGAGCCGACTGCCAGCCAAGCCGATTCGACCTCATCCGAACCAACGGGTGTCCCATCCATACCTGGTTTTTTGCGGAATGGGCCGGAGTCAACGCAAGCCATCCCCGAGCCAACCGATTCAGAGTCCTTCCGCGCAATGCTGGCCGCCGCCGTGCGCCTGCAGGCTCTCGCGCAGACCTACTCCACCGACTGGCCTGCGCACTCGCGCCCCGTCCTGCCCGGCGACGCTCCATCCACCCGGCTGGAACGCACATGGGCGCCGATCCTCGCCTGGATTGTACTGCGCAGCCTTCCCGAGTACTGCATCCCGAACGGCGACCGCGTCGGACTCTTCGACCGACTCCTCTTCCGTGCCATGCTTGCCGACCTCTTCTGCTCGATGGGCATGGAGGGAGAAGCCACGTGGCAGGCCGTCGCCGAGGTGCGCCTGCTGCTGTCTGAGGCTGCGGTTGCACCTGACGCGATCTACAGCGAAGCCCTCTGGGCCGACCCCGACGTACGCTGGCTGGCAGGTGTCAACCAGGCCGGCGGCATCACCTTCTTCAACCGGGAGCAGTTTGAAGAACTGCTCACCTTGCTACAGCTTCCCGCCCTCATCGAGATCGCCCATGCCGAAACCATCCAGCCGAAATCAGCCCAACCCGCAGGCATTGCCGAGATCGAGGCCTCCGTTGCCGCCACCCGCAAGGCCGCGCACGATGCAGGCTGCAACCTAAAGAAGTTTCTGCACGCCACCACCTCTATCCCGAAGAGCCGCGCGTAAGCCATGCCCGCCCGCCTCATCCTCAACGCCGACGACTTCGGACTCACCCGTGGCATCAACCGCGCCATCGGCGAGCTGCACTCGGCCGGCGTGCTGCCTTCCGCCACGCTGATGGCGAGCGGGGCGGCCTTCGACGACGCCGTCGAGGTTGCAAGCGCGCATCCCGCGCTTGGCGTCGGCTGCCACATTGTGCTGACCGACGGCGCGCCCGTTTCGCCGCCCGACTCGATTCCCAGCCTGATCGGAGCCGACGGCAAAAACTTTCGCCCGTCGCTGGTCGATTTTGTGCAGGCGCTTTTACTCGGACGGATCAACGAGGACGAAGTCGCGCGCGAGGCCCTCGCGCAGATTGAGAAGCTCCAGCGCGCAGGAATCCATCCCACTCACATGGACACGCACAAGCACGCGCATCTCTTTCCCTTCATCGCGCGCCCGCTGCTGCAAATCGCCGAACGATGCGGAATCCGCGCCATTCGCAACCCGTTCGAGCCGGAGTGGTCGCTCGCGCTCGAACACGGCAGCCGCGCGCGACGCCTCGCCATTCGGCTCATCGGCCTTCTGCGCCCGCGCTTCGAGGCCCACGAGCAGATACGCGACGGACGCGTTCTTACAACCGATGGAACGGTTGCGATCTCCGCCACCGGCCAGCTTACCGCTTCCACTCTCGGCGAGATTCTGCGCGCCCTTCCGCCTACAGGGACCTACGAGATCTGCTGCCATCCCGGCTACAACGATAGCGAGCTCGACCGCGTCACCACACGCCTGCGCGCCCACCGCGATGTGGAGCGCGAATCTCTGCTCGCGGAAGTGCCAAAAGCACTTAGCCATTCCAATGCTCCAGTGCTCGTCCACTACGGGAACCTTGCGGTGGACTAAAACTCAGCCGCTCCTGCGATAGATGTGACATTCTAGGTGTGGCCATTCGAGGAGGGTTAGGAGAGCCGTTGGCAACCATCGCTGAGATCGCGGAACTGGTCGGCGCGCCCGCACCGCTCGAATCGCTTGGCGCATGCGAGATTCTTCGCGTTACGAGCGTTGAGGCCGCGACGCCGGTCACGCTTGTCTTCGCCACCGATTCCGCAACCCTTGCCGCCGCGCTTCATTCTCCCGCAGGCGCGGTTCTTACCCGTCCTGCGCTGCTCTCGCCGGACAGCTTATCCGCGCCGATTGGCGACATGCACGATCCGCGCCTGCTTCCGGTTGCCGATCCCCGCTACGCCTTCTCCCTTGCCGCGCGCTTTCTGAAGTCCCGCGAACAAGCCTCGACTGAATCCGGGCCGCGCAACTCCGCGCCGCGCATTCATCCCACGGCAGTGCTGGGCGCAGACGTGCGAGTGGGGCAGGGAAGCAGTATTGGCCCTCACGCAGTTCTCGGCGACGGAGTTGTTCTCGGCGAGGAGTGCGAAGTCCTCGCCAACGTCACGATCTATTCGGGAACCACACTTGGCGACCGCGTCCTGGTTCAGGCCGGGGCCGTTCTGGGAGCCACGGGCTTTGGCTACGTGCGCAACTCCGCAACCGGCGAGTACATTGCCTTCCCGCAGCAGGGAACCCTCGCGATCGAGGACGACGTGGAGATCGGGGCCAACTCGACAATCGACCGCGGTGCGCTGGGCGAGACGCGCATCGGCGCGGGAACGAAGATCGACAACCTGGTGCACATCGCCCACAACTGCGTCGTCGGGCGCAATGTTGTTATTGCCTCGCAGACGGGTATCTCCGGCTCGTGCGTCATCGAGGACGGAGCGGTTCTGGGCGGGCAGGTTGGGCTGGGAGAGCACGCCCACATCGGCCCAGGAGTGATCCTTGGCGGAGGCGCGGGAGTCTTGAGTCACAAGAAGGTGCGCGGGCCCGGCCAGGTCTTCTGGGGACGGCCGGCGCGTCCGCTGAAGCAGTATCTGCGCGATCTGGCGCGTCTCAGCCGCGGCTGAGTTGAACGATCAGAGTTGTGTTGATGCCGCGCTCAGAGCATTTTCGGAATACACGTAGACTTTTTGAGCATCATGCAAGGTGGATTTTCTTGAGGAAAATCCACTGGAATGCGGAGGCTTCGGTCTACACCAATTCCGAAAATGCTCAGTTGGCGTCGTCGGTCAGCGCGTCCATGTAGGCGACGTCGAGCGCCGTGCCCTGCACGGTGACGTACTCATTGTCGATCTCGGTGGCAAAGCCTGTAGGTGACAGGACGGTGCTGAAGACATGCACCTGTCCGCCGTATGCGGTGTAGACCTTGTGGAAGTTCTGCACCCAGCAAAGACCAGTGAGGCTGCCGTAGTAGTACTGGTTGTCGTTCTGGTTGGGATAGGGAACCACCGCGGTCGGCAATCCCGGCGTCACGTTCGGCGCGATCTGAACGGAAAGAACCTGAGCAGGCGTTGTTGTACTGAGCTGGGCCACGGTAAGGCAGTTGTAGTTCTGCCCCAACTTGGCGCGTTCGCCGGTGGCGCAGAACTGCGATCCGATCCACAGCGTGTTGTTGTCGGCAAACAGCAATTTAGAGTGGTTGCCATCGGAGATGGAGTACTTGCCTGTGATGGTGTTGGTCGCCTGGTTCATGGTGGAGAGAAAGCCAGCGAAGAGGCCGTCCGGCTGGAGTTGCTGACCGGCGAGATAGAGCGTTGTACCGTCGGAGAGAGCCTCCGTCACGCCTCCAGGCACGGGCACATTGGCGATCATTGGGTTGGGCTGCACGGGCGACGAGGGAATCACATTTTCGTTTAGCGGGCCTTGCTGAAGCAGCGTGACGCTGGCCGTCTTGCCGCCGCACTCCGGACCGCAGTTAAGCACATACGCGGAGGTGCCATCGAGCGAGAAGTAGACGCCCGATGGCTCGTCATAGGTTCCCGGCACGGAGACCGCGCAGTAGACGGGGAGCAGGTTTGGTTCGCAGTCGGCCGAGCCGGTTGCCGTAATGGCCGCCTGCTGGGTTGGGTACTGGTTCTGGTTCAACTTGAAGACACGGTACAGCACATTGGAGTTGCGCACCATGGCAAGCGCAACCGTGTCCCCCTTATTCACGATGACCTTGAAGACATTGGGCAGGTTGAGCACGTAGCTCTGTCCTGTCAGGTTGTCGATGATCTCCAGTACTCCGGCGGCCTCCTCGGCCCCGTAGTAGTGCTCGAAGGTCGGGGAGACCGCGACCGCACTCGATCCGGACTGGAAGGTGCCGACCGAACCGGAAGTCGTTTCGGACGAATAATTGATAGAGGAAAGAGTGCCATCGCTATTGGAATAGACGTATCCGCGCATCTCCGAGGGGAAGTTCATGATGGTGCCGGGATAGCCCGACGAGTAACCGCCGATCGAATAGAACGGAATGGTATCTTCGACGTTGCTGCGAATGTCGCGCGAGGCGTCGACGATCTGCAGGCTGCCTGAGCTGCCGTTCGCGCTCACGCCGATCATCACCCGCTGGGCCAGCTTGCTGGGCGGCACGGGCCGGCCCGCATAGTTGTACTCGGGAAACTTGTAGTAGTAGTAGGACGCCGAGTGGCAGGAGCAAAGCGCAAGCGAAGACAGCGCAAACAACAGCCCGCAGAGCAGCCGGAACCCGAAGATGCCGCCACCGGAGGTCTTCTGCGCAGAGCACGAGGATTGGATCAAGGGAGCTTCCGGCGACGGGATGGGGAACGGCTGAGCACCAACCGCGCGGACAAAGAGACTTCGATTCTTCAACGTGGACAACTCCAACCTTCGTCGTGCAAGGGTTTCGCTTGACTTACCCTCTGAGTATACCAAAGGAAGCGGGCTGCGAAGCTCGTCGAGCGGCGGTTTGGTGCTGGCTCCGAACGTGGCTTAGGATGGAGCAATATGTTTCAGGGAAATAGCTTCGAGGACATGCCATGGCAGGTGCGGGATTGAGTGCGGGCGAGACCACGGTGGCAGACGCGAAAGGCAGCGCGAAGGGACATGCGGCAGGAACTGCGATCGACCGGCTCTTCCGCGGCGGGCGCGTGCTCTCCGATGGCGCCATGGGCACCATGCTCTATGGCCGCGGCATCTTCATCAACCGCTGCTTCGATGAACTCAACCTCTCGCAGCCGGAGACCGTCGCAGGAATCCACACCGAGTATCTGCAGGCCGGGGCGGAGATCATCGAGACCAATACGTTCGGCGCCAACGCGTATCGCCTGGAGCGCTACGGCCTGCGCGACCGGGTGCGAGAGATCAACCTCGCCGGAGTGCGCATCGCGCGGCAGTGCGTCGCGCAGATCGCCGAGAAGCAGGCCACCGAGGCCTTCGTTGCCGGGGCCATTGGTCCGCTTGGCGTTTCGCTGAATCCGCTGGGCGAGGTCACGCTTGACCAGGCGCGCGAAGCGTTTGCCGAACAGATCACCGCGCTGGCCGAGGGTGGGCCCGGCGTGGGCGCGGACCTGCTTATCCTGGAGACCATGACCTCGCTGGCCGAGGCGGGCGAGGCCATCCGTGCCGCG
>DAIRTY010000127.1:0-6257 GCA_036803645.1 Acidobacteriaceae bacterium
GCCGCAGGCGGCGAGCGCCAGCCAGAGGGCGTCGGTGCCGCTGGCGCAGCCAATGGCGAAGCGCGCGGCACAGGCGTTGGCTGCTGCCTCCTCGAAGGTGGCGACCTGCGGGCCGAGGATGAAGTGCTGCGAGTCGCAGACGGCGGTTACGGCGGCCAGAACCTCCTGGCGGAGGGTGGCGTACTGGCGACTGAAGTCGAGCATGGGGACGGGTTGCGGAACGGATTTGGACACTGTTGTCATGGTACATCGCTGGACGGTTGGGTCCATTGCCCTCGGCTATGCGTCTAACTCGCTGCATCTAATCAAGAAGAGACTGGATCGATAGAAAAACCGCGCGCTGCAACGCCGCGGACGCAAATGCGTGCGTGAACGAGAAAAGCTGCCCGTGTTGATAATCGCGCTTAAGGCCTGTATCGTGAAAGTCTTGGTTGTTGCATTTGGAGCAAGTCTGCTGTGGGGACTGAACTTCGCGAGGCACGATAGAGCGCATTGTTCCTTTTAATTTACTTTTTTGCACAAGAAACCAACTCGTTCGCACGAGAAACCAACTCTTTCGCACGAGAAACCAACTCAAGGAGATCGGCACTCATGGAATTAAAGCCGGCACAGAACATTCAGGATACGTTTCTCAATACGGTCCGCAAAGATAAGAGTCCGATCACCATCTACCTGGTGAGCGGCGTGAAGCTGACCGGCAAGATCCGGTCTTTCGACAAGTTCTCGGTGCTGCTGGAGAACAACGCGCAGGAGCAGTTGATCTTCAAGCACGCAATCTCGACCGTGGTGAGCGGCCGGGTTGTCGGACACGCAGACAGCCAGATAGCGGGTAAGCCGGAGCCTCGGACGCAGAGCGGGACGGCCGGAGCCGCGGCAGCAGGCGCGGTGCCGGACGGGACCGCGGGCTAGCGGGCGATTGATATTCCAAACCTGAAGGCCACATTCATGAAGACAAGGTTGGTTGCGACCAGACCGGACGCCGTATGGCCAGGAGGCCGCAGGTGAGCCTTATGGACGAGGCGGCGGCGGCCCGCGCTGCCGCGACCCAGGGGCAAGCGGCGGCAAGCGAGCTCGCCGTGCTGGTTGCGGTGGAGTTTACCGGGCAGAGGCGGAGATTGAGCGCGGCGGCGCGTCTGGCCCGGGATGCGGCGGCGGTTGGGCCGGTCGCGGACGAAGAGTCTTCCAACGCAAATGAGGGGCCTTCCGCGCCGGAGGGGGAAGCCCATCGCGGTGCGGTTGGCGACCTCGACTTCGACGCATCCCTGGCGGAGTTCAAGGAGCTGGCGCAGAGTGCTGGCGCGCGGATTGCGGCTACGCTGGTGCAGCGCCGCGCCAAGCCGGATGCGGCGACCCTGGTAGGGCAGGGAAAGCTGGAAGAGATTGTGGGCGTGGCAGCTTCGACCGGCGCAAGTGTAGTGCTCTTCGACCACGATCTGACGCCCTCGCAGTTGCGCAATCTCGATGCAAAGCTGCCGTGCCGCGTGATCGACCGGACGCAGCTAATTCTGGACATTTTTGCGCGACACGCGCGGACCCGCGAGGGTCAGTTGCAGGTGGAGCTGGCGCAGTTGGAGTATCAGTTGCCCCGGCTTGCCGGGCGGGGCAAGGCGATGAGCCAACTGGGCGGCGGGATCGGGACGCGCGGGCCGGGAGAGACACAGCTCGAGACGGACCGGCGCAAGATCAACCTGCGCATCGACCATGTGAAGGAGCAGTTGGAGTCGGTGCGGCGGATTCGCCGCCAGCAGCGGCAGCGGCGCGAGTCGGTGCCAGTGCCAGTGGTCGCGCTGGTGGGATATACCAACGCAGGCAAGAGCACGCTCTTCAATGCGCTGACCGAAGCCGGAGTGCTGGAATCGTCGAAGATGTTTGCCACGCTCGATCCCAAGCTGAAGCAGTTGCAGTTGCCCAGCCGGCGAAAGATCCTGCTCTCGGACACGGTGGGCTTTATCCGCAACCTGCCGCACACTCTGGTGACCAGCTTCCGCGCCACGCTGGAAGAGGTGGAGCGGGCCGAGGCGCTGCTGCATGTGAGGGACGCATCCAGCGCGATGGTCGACGAACAGAAGGTGCAGGTGGAGCAGGTGCTGGGCGAGTTGGATGTGAAGGGCAAGCCGGTGATCGAGGTGATGAACAAGATCGACCTGCTGCCGGTGGAGGAGCGCGCTCGGCTTGCGAGCGGTCAGCAGCGCGGCGGGCCGGTTGCGGTATCTGGGCTGATGAAGATGGGGCTGAATGAACTGCTGGCGGCCATCGACGAGGCCCTGCTGGTGGACCCGCTGGTGGAGGCGAGCTTCCGTGTGCCGCAGTCGGAGGGAGCATTGCTGGCCGCGCTGGAGGCGGGCGCAGTGGTGCGGGAGAAGAGCTTCGAGGGGAACCTGGTGTTTCTTACAGCGCGTGGACCCGCTTCGCTGATAGATCGCTATCGGCGTTTTCGCGAGAAGACTTGAAGCGGTTGCGGGTTGCAGGCTGTGAGTTGTGATCCGTGGGCAGCGAAGGCGCGGTTAAACAGAACAGGCCGCCTGTCGGGGAGCGGAGGTGGTGTCCCCATGCACGCGACCTGTACGACCCAGGACATAGGGTCTTGGTGGTATTTAAAGTTTAGGCTTCTTTGCGCGATTGTCAAAGGCTATTTTTTCGGGTGTAAAATGCGGGCGACTTTGCGCGAATACCGCATAACGTGTCCGATTATCGCTCGAAGAAGGTTTGACACTCGCATCCGTGCTTTGTTAGAAATAGTTGTATTCAACACATGCAAGGCCGCGTCCTTCCATGCGTTTCAAAGGGGTTTTGCAGCCCCGCGCCTGTTTCAATCATGGATGAAATACTGAATCAACTCGGTGGACTTGTGCTCGGCTCTGTGCCGACGATGGTTCTGTTCCTGCTACTGGTTGTTGCCTATGGCTTGCTTGTCCGGCGTCCTCTGGACCGCGTGCTGGCCGAACGTCGCGCACGGACAAGCGGTGCGGTGGAGCAGGCGAGAGGCGCGATCTCCGCGGCCGAGGCCAGGACGGCGGAGTACGAAGACAGTCTGCGCAGGGCCAGGGCGGAGATTCTTGCCGAGCGCGAGGATAGGTTGAAGCTGTGGAGCGCAGAGCGCGACCAGGCTTTGGCGGCGGCGCGCGCGGCGACCGCGGAGAAGGTGAAGGCGGCGAAAGGCGAGATTGAACAGAGCGTGGCCATCGCGCAACTGCAGATCGAAGGGATGAGTGCGGAGTTGAGCGAACAGATTGTGCGAGCGGTGATGCCGGCCGGGACTCTACCGGAGGCTGTGCAGTGAAGAGTTTATTGCGGCGGAGTGTGCTGTGCGGGTTGACGCTGGCGTTGGTGCTTGGGATTGGATTGCATCTGCGTGAGACACGGGTGCGGGCCCAGGCAACCACGGGTGCTGCGCAGACGAGCGCCTCCGATGTGCAGTCGCCAGAGAAGAACCAGCCGGAGCAGAACGAGGACGACCAGTATCGCAAGTCGGATCACGTAGTGGCTCTGGGCAAGAAGCTGGGACTGAACCCTGAGCAGTCGGAGAAGGCGTTTGAAATATCAAATTTCGTGCTGCTTGCGGTGGGCATTACTTGGGCACTGATGAAAATTGGCCTGCCTTTTATGCAGATTGATCCTATACCGAAGATCATTCGTGACCGGAATACAACGATCCAGAAGAATTTGGTGGACGCGCGGACGGCGACCGAGGAGGCGCGCGCGCGGCTGAGCGGCGTGGAAGAGCGGCTGGGCAAGCTGGACGGCGAAATCGCCGCGATGCGCGTGCAGGCGGAACAGGATTCGGCCAAAGCGGAGCAGCGCATCAAGGTCACGGTCGAGGACGAGAAGGTCAAGATTCTGGCAGCCGCGGAGCAGGAGATAACGGCCGCGACCAGCCACGCGCAGAAGCAACTGCAGCAGTACGCGGCTGGGCTGGCGATTGAACAGGCGGCGCATAAGCTGGTGGTGTCGGCGGAGACGGACCGGCTGTTGGTGCAGGGCTTCGCGCAGCGGCTGACGGGCGGCGACTCGAAGAAGGGACAGAACTAGTGGCCAGCTCCGCTCCACGCTACGCGCGCGCATTCGCCGAGGTTGCGGAATCTGCCCATCTGAATGCGGATGTGGCGCAGCGGCAGATGTACGATTTTTCCCAGACGCTGGCGGCAAGCAGCGAGTTGCGGGAGGTGCTGGAAAACCCCTCGATTGAGATGGCCGGCAAGCTGAAGGTCCTGGATGGAATTGCGGCGCGCATCGCAATGTTCCCCCAGGTGCGCAACTTTATCGCGGTCATTCTTGAGCACCATCGTCTGGCTGAACTGGACGAGATTCTCACCGAGTACAAGCAGGTGGTGGATGAGCACGCGGGCGCAACCGAGGCGCGGATCACCAGCGCGCATCCGCTGAACGCGGAGGACCGCGCGCAGTTGGAGGAGCAGATTGCCAAGCTGGCCGGTGCGCGTGTTCGCGCCAGATACGCGGAGGACGCCTCGCTGCTGGGCGGTGCGGTGGTGGAGATTGGTTCGACGGTCTACGACGGATCGGTGCGCGCGCAGTTGCAGCAACTCAAGCAGAGACTGGTGAACGCATAGGGTTGCAAGGATTGTATGGGTTGTTCGGAGTTTCGCAGGATGCAGGATTTGAGTTGAGATTGAAAGCGGGATACAGCGCTGGATTGAGGGCAAGGACGACATGGCAAAGATCAACGCGGACGAGATAACCGAGCTGCTCCGTCAGCAGATTGAGAACTACGAACAGAAGATCCAGGTAGACCAGGTCGGGACGGTGATCTCGCTGGGCGACGGAATCGCGCGCGTGCATGGGCTGGACAAGGTGATGGCGGGCGAGCTGATCGAGTTCCCGCACGGCGTGGCCGGTTTGGCGATGAACCTGGATGAGTCCGAGGTGGGCGCCGTGCTGATGGGCGACTACACCGAGATCAAAGAAGGCGACGAGGTGAAGCGCACGGGCACGATCATGTCGGTGCCGGTGGGCGATGCGCTGATCGGACGCGTGGTCGATGCGCTTGGCGCGCCGATCGACGACAAGGGACCGATTGTCACCGAGCATCGGCTGCCGATGGAGCGCATTGCTCCGGGCGTGGTCGATCGCCAAGGCGTACGCGAGGCGATGGCCACGGGGATCAAGGCAATCGATACCATGATCCCGATCGGACGCGGGCAGCGCGAGTTGCTTATCGGCGACCGCCAGACGGGCAAGACCGCGATCGCGCTGGACACCATCATCAACTCGGCGGGGAAGAATCTGATCTGCATCTACTGCGCGATCGGGCAGAAGCGGTCTTCGGTGGCGCAGCTTGTGAAGACGCTGGAAGAGCATGGCGCGATGGCGTATACGATCATCGTTGCGGCGACCGCGTCCGAGCCCGCGCCGATGCAGTATCTTGCTCCGTTCGCGGCGTGTGCGATGGGTGAGTTCTTCCGCGACTCGGCGCGGCACGCGCTGGTGATCTACGACGATCTTTCAAAGCACGCGGTGAGCTACCGCGAGATTTCTTTGTTGCTGCGGCGTCCTCCGGGCCGCGAGGCGTATCCGGGCGATGTCTTCTATCTGCACTCGCGCCTTCTGGAGCGGGCTTCGAAGCTCTCGGACAAGCTGGGCGGGGGAAGCCTGACCGCGCTGCCGATCATCGAGACGCAGGCGGGTGACGTTTCGGCGTACATTCCGACCAACGTGATTTCGATTACCGATGGCCAGATCTATCTGGAAACCGACCTGTTCAATTCGGGCGTGCGTCCGGCCGTCAACGTCGGCTTGTCGGTCAGCCGGGTCGGTGGCAACGCCCAGATCAAAGCCATGCGCCAGGTCGCGGGAACCTTGCGACTCGATCTCGCGCAATACCGCGAGCTGGCGGCTTTCTCGCAGTTCGGCAGCGATCTGGACAAAGCAACGCAGGGACAGCTTGCCCGCGGCCAGCGCCTGACGGAGATCCTGAAGCAGGGACAGTCCCAGCCGCTGCCGTTCTCCAAGCAGATCCTGATCATCTATGCCGGGACCCAGGGCCTGCTCGACGATATGCCAGTCGATCAATTGCGCGAATTCGAGAAAGGCCTCAACTCCTTCGTTGATACCACCAATCCCGGCGTGCTGAGGTCGATCGAAGAGAAGAAGATCCTCGACGACGATCTCCGCGCTGATCTGACCAAGACCATTAAGGAATACAAAGACCGCTTTGCCAGCGAGCGTCAGGCCGCGGCGGCGGCTGTGAGTGCATAACCAGTTATGGCAAACGTACTCGATCTTCGGCGTCGTATCCGCAG
>DAIRTY010000128.1:0-6150 GCA_036803645.1 Acidobacteriaceae bacterium
AAGCTTCTCAGGCAGACCGGGCAGGAGATGGTGACGCATGTCTCAGGGGCGGAGCCGTGTCCGCTGCGATGAATCCAGAGAGGTACCGCTGAGCTGAAAGGTTGGGGAGCGAGCTGGTCTATGTGAGGCAGCGCTCCGAGGATATGCAAGAGCGATTCCATGCCGCTGCCCTTTTGATAGAAGGCGTCGGCGGAGGCTCCGGAAGGCACCTCGGTGCCGAGATACGCACCGCTCATTGCGATCTTATGGACCGCGGGAAAGCGGCGGCCGACCACGGAGAGCAACTCGAAGCCGGACATGTCGGGCATGTTGAGGTCGGTCAGAAGTATGTCTGGCATCTCCTGGCGGATCTCGCGCAGCGCGGAGAAGCCGTCTTCGGCGGACCGCACCTGATACCCCATCTCGCCGAGCACCATCGACATCGTCGTACGAATCAAAGGCTCATCGTCTACAACGAGGACTTTCGCTTTGGTATTGGGCATCCAGCACCTCCAATAGCCGTTTTACAGGGTATTGACGCGAGTATCCCATTCAATGAGTTGCAATACTGTTCAATTTTGCACAGGGCGGGCGCGGGGCTTCCGGCTGGGTCGGCCCGTTTCGGGAATGTCGCGGACCGACGGCTTTTCCGCATAGTTGTCTGGCATATGGTCGAGCAGAATTACGTTCAACAGCGACTTATGCACCCGGATGCGGCCGTTGTACTCGAGAAAGCCGAGCTTGCGGAAGCGGTTCATGAAGAAGCTGACGCGGGAGCGTGTGGTGCCGATCATCTCCGCCAGGGTCTCCTGCGATATCTTGGGGACCAATGGTTCCGGCTCGTCTGGCCGGCCAAACTCCGACATCAACAGCAGGATTCTTGCCAGCCGCTTTTCGCTGGAGTTGAAGAGCTGGTCCACCAGATCGGCCTGGATGCGCATACTGCGCTTCAGCAGAAACTTCATGAACACGTCGGAGAAGTCATGCTCCTCGTGCATCACGCGGATCATCTCCTCGCGCGTGATCTTGAGCGCGTTACAGGCGGTAATCGCTGTGGCCGTTGCCAAACGAAGCCCAGGCACCGCAGCCAACGATCCTTCTCCGACAAAATCGCCTTCGGAGAGAAACATAATCGTGGCCTCCTTGCCGGCTGTGGAAACAACCGTGATCCTGGCGCTGCCTTTCTGCAGATAGAAGACCGAGTCCGCGTGGTCTCCCTGAGTAAAGAAGTTCTGCTTGGGCTCCAGTTGCACAATTCTTCGCCCCAGGCCGGCATTGGCCAGGAAAGCATGAGCATCGAATGTGGGCTTTTCAAGTTGTACCATTGGAAGGCCTTTTCCGGTACGGCCTTGGTAGACCGCCATAATGAGACGCGCGCGACCGCACCACGGAAAAAGTATACACCGGAACTGTTATTGTGGGCGACCGCAATGCACCCGCAGATGCAAACGGAGGTTCATCCTGCCTGCTCTTTACCCCGCGCCGATTGCGCATGGTTCTCCCGTGTGGAATGATGGATGCGGCAAGAAACTATCATTTCCCTTGAGGTCAGCATGAGGTCGGCAAACATGGAACTGCGGTCTTGGAAGAGCAATCAATCCGCCAGCGCACCGGCGATGGTTATGGCATTCAGCGCGGAGGGGTGCCGATGACAACCCCATCCAACAAGCCCCTTGCCCCGTCCGCCCCGTCCGATACGCGCGCCCTGATCGCCGTCGATCTGGGCGCGGAGAGCTGCCGCGTCTGCCTGCTGCGCTGGAAGGACGGCCGCCCGTCGATCCAGGTGGTGCACCGCATCCCCAACAACCCGCGCGAGATTGACGGCGGCCTGCACTGGGACCTGAAAGCCATCACCGGCGGCCTGGAGGAGGGACTGCGCAAGTGCGCCGCGCTGGCGCCCGAGGGCATCCGCTCCATCGCCGCCGACGGCTGGGCCGTGGACTATGTGCGCGTGGACGCCAACGGCGCTGCGCTGGCCGATCCCTTCTGCTATCGCGACCCGCGCAACACCGAGTCGCAGCGCCTGGCCCACCAGAAGTGCAGCCAGGAGCGGATGCGCCAGCTCACCGGGGTCCAGATCCTCCCCTTCAACACCGTCTACCAGCTCTACGCCGACAAGCTGGCCGGGTTGCCCGAGGGCAAGCAGTGGCTCAACTTTCCTGAGTATCTGCTCGCCCACTGGGGCGGCGCGCGCGTGGCCGAGTACAGCAACGCCACCCACACCGAGCTGGTTGACCTCAACACGAAGCAGTGGTGTCAGGAGATCTTCAGCGCCCTCGGCCTCAACCCTTCCTGCGCGCCGAAGATCGTCCCTCCCGGCACCGCTCTGGGCAAGCTCAGCGGCAAGTTGGCCACGCTGCCCGCCTTCCGCGACACCACGCTGATCGCGCCCGCCTGCCACGACACCGCAGCGGCCATCGCCGGCATCCCCGCCACCGGCAACGACTGGGCCTACATCAGCTCCGGCACCTGGTCGCTGGTGGGAATGTTGATCCAGCAGCCATGCAACACCGCTGCCTCAACCGCCGACAACTTCACCAACCTCGGCGCGGCCGGCGGCGGCGTCTGCTTCCACAAGAACGTCAACGGCATGTGGCTCATCAGCCAGTGCACGGCCCAGTGGGCGCTGGACGGCAGGGTATGGCCCATCGTCGATCTTGTCGCCGCAGCCGAGAAGACGCCATGCCCCATTGGCCTGCTCGACGTGGACGATCCCGACCTGCTGCTGCCGGAGCACATGCCGCAGCGCATCAATAACCAGAGAAAGAAAAACGGCCTTGCGCCGCTCGACGAGAGCCCGGCCAACGCGCCCGCCTTCGCCAGCCTCATCTTCCACTCGCTGGCAGCCCGCTACGCCGCGGTGCTCAATCGTGTCGCCCTGCTCACCGGCAGCAAGCTGAAGCGGCTGTTCATCGTCGGCGGTGCCAATCAGAACGCATTCCTCAATCGCCTCACATCGGAGGCCACCGGCCTCGAGGTCTTCCGCGGATCGCCCGAAAGCTCCACGGTCGGCAACTTTGCCGTGCAGCTCGCGACCCTCGAAGGAGATCGCGACGACGCCATCGGGGCCAATGCGGAAGCCGTCGCCCACTGGGCCGGCCTCTTCATCGAGGCCCTCGACCAGGCCACCGCCAACGCAAAAGTCTAGTAGCGGGCAGTTCCGGGAATGATTCCGGCCAGTTCAATGGGGAGAACAAGCGCCTCTTCCGTATCTCCCATCGAAAACGGCTTGAGGGTAAATCGCCCGCGTGAACCCACTACATCGAACAGAAGATGGTCGGGATAGAGCAGGGACCGTATGCCGGCGCTCTTGTCTGCATCTACCCCGGACTGGTTTGTGCGCTGGATCTCCATGAGGATCGGCGGCCGGTCCCGCCAGAGTGTCTTGCGAAACCCTTCGAGCGCGTTCACCTCATAGCCCTCGACATCGATCTTGAGCAGGGAGATGGGAGGCAGACGGTTGGCGGCAAAAAAGTCGTCGCCTCGCACCACCTGGACCGGGATGGATTCGGCGGAGGCGTTGTCTGGAAGACGGTCGCCTAGCGTTCCCGTGCCCTGATTGGCACCCGTGGGCGGGTGAAAAACGCCAGTCTCATTGCGATTGCCGAGTGCGACGGGAAAGACCGTTGCGTTGCGAACCATGGCGTGGTTGAACTTGCGCTCCATCTCCTGACGCACCACGGAGAACGGCTCGAACGAGAACACCCGGTCTGCGTGGCTGGACATGAAAAGCGAGTGCTGCCCAATATTGGCTCCCACATCGTAGAAGTTGACCGGCTTTCCCTGAGCGCGCAACGCGTCGGCCAGTGCTGCCAGAAGATGCAGTTCGTCGACTGCGTAGGCCCCATAATAGAAGACCGTCCAGTCGATGAAGTTGTTCAGGTTGCCGGAATAGGAGAGGCCAAAAAAGTCGATCTCGAAGGGCTGAGAGATATGGTGGTCGGGATCGGAAAAGTGGCGCAGTACGCGGTCGCGACCGCGAAGCCAGTACCGATGCCCAAGTGCCCGCAAAGCTCGCTGCTTCAAAGACATCTTCATACGGGCATCATAGCCAGTCCTCTCTGCGAGTACAATTTCCTGCCTTGCAGGCCAAGCGATCCACTCCGCCCCACCTACTTCCCAGCACCATCCTCCACCAGCCCGCGCTGCTTCAGCATCGGTCCGGCGGTCGGCTCCCCGCCCAGCCACGCCGTATACATCTTGCCCAGTTCCTCCGTATAGCCCTTCGACAGCACCATCGAGCGGAAGCGGTCCCCGTTGGCGCGCGTCAATCCGCCATTGTTCTCGAACCACTGGTAGGCGTTGTCGTCCAGCATCTCACTCCACAGATACGCGTAGTACCCGGCCGCGTAGCCTCCGCCCCAGATGTGCGCGAAGTAGCTGGACCGGTAGCGCGGAGGAACCGTCGCCAACGCAATCTTCTTGCGCGCGAGCGCCGCCCGCTCGAAGGCGTCCGAATCCGTCACCGCATCCGTTGCCGCAATGGTGTGCCACTGCATGTCCAGCTCGGCTGCCGCCAGCAGCTCGGTCAGCATGTATCCCTGGTTGAACTTCTCCGCCCGGCGCAGTTTGGCGGCAAGCTCCGCCGGCATCGGCGCGCCCGTCTTGTAGTGCTTGGCGAAGTGGTCGAAGACCGCAGGGTAGCTCGCCCAATGCTCGTTGAACTGCGAGGGAAACTCAACGAAGTCGCGCGGAACACTCGTCCCCGACAGCAGTGGATACTCCACGTTCGAGAACATGCCATGCAGCCCGTGGCCGAACTCGTGGAACATCGTCGTCACATCGCTAAAGCTGATCAGCGCCGGCTCGCCCGCCGCGGGCTTGCTGAAGTTGGCCACGTTGTAGATCACCGGCAGCTTGCCCAGCAGCTTCGACTGGTCCACGAAGTTGCTCATCCACGCGCCGCCGCTCTTGTTGTCGCGCTTGAAGTAGTCGCAGTAGAACAGCGCCAGCGGCTTGCCGTTCGCCTCGAAGACCTCGAAGACGCGCACGTCCGGGTTGTACACGGGAATGTCCTTGCGCTCCTTGAAGGTCAGCCCGTACATCTGGCTGGCCGCGTAGAAGACGCCGTTCTGCAACACGTTGTTCAGCTCGAAGTACGGCCTCACCTGCGCCTCGTCAATGTCGTACTTCGCCTTGCGCACCTGCTCGGAGTAGAAGTCCCAGTCCCACGGCTGCAACTGGAAGCCGCCCTTCTGTGAATCGATCACCGCCTGAATCTCCTTGCCCTCGGCCACCGCGTTCGCCGTCGAAGCCGGGACCAGCGCATCCATGAACTTCACCGCTGCCTCGGGAGTCTTTGCCATCTGGTCTTCCAGGTTCCAGGCCGCGAAGTTCGCGTAGCCCAACAGCTTCGCCTTCTGGGCGCGCAGTTGCGCCAGCCGCACGATCGTCTCCCGCGTATCGTTCACGCCGCCGCGTTCCGCGCGGTTCCACGAGTCCTCAAAGACTGCCTGGCGCGTTGCGCGATCGTCCAGCGAGACCAGAATCGGCTGCTGCGTGGTGTTCTGCAGCGGCAGCACATAGCCCTCGACCTTGCGTCCCTTCGCCGCCTCCGCCGCGGCCTCCAGTTGCGCGTCCGTCAGCCCCTTCAGCGCCGTCTTGTCCGTCGTTGCAAACGCCGCCGCCTTGGTCGCCGCCAGCAGCTTCGTCCGGAAGCTGTTCTCCAGCGTCGATTCCTCCTCGTTCAGCTTGCGCAGCTTCGCCTTGTCCGCGGCCGAAATGTTCGCGCCCTGATGCACAAAATGCTTGTAGTACACATCCACCAGCCGCCGCGACTCCGCATCGAGGTTCAGCGAGTCGATCTGCTTATGGATCGCCGAGACGCGCGCAAACAGCTTCTCATTCAAATAAATCGCATCGTCGAGCGCGGCCCGCCTGGGCGACTCGATCTCGTCCACCTTTTCCAGCGTCGGGTTCGAGTTTGCCTGCAACACGCCGTCGAAGACCTCCTGCACGCGGTTGTAGAGCTG
Source organism: Acidobacteriaceae bacterium (assembly GCA_036803645.1). Lineage (GTDB taxonomy): Bacteria > Acidobacteriota > Terriglobia > Terriglobales > Acidobacteriaceae > Edaphobacter. Next base: position 5,952 of record DAIRTY010000128.1, read on the forward strand.
ACCGCTCTTCTCCAGGGCCACCAGCGTGTTCTCGAAGGTCGGCGCGGCGGGATTGTTTGCAATCGCCTCGACTTCCTTGATCTGCGTGGCCATTCCAGCCTCCAGCGCAGGCTGATAGTCCGCGTCCTTGATGCGGTCGAACGGCGGCGCGTGATAGGGCAGCGTACTCTCCGCGTAGAACGGATTCCGCGGCCCAAAC
>DAIRTY010000129.1:0-1118 GCA_036803645.1 Acidobacteriaceae bacterium
TAAACGAAAACGCCAGAGATCCCGTCGGGTCTCTGGCGTTTCATCATGAAGAACTCGCAGTTCTTATCGGGTGTTGCGCCTTCCGGCTACCGGGGGGCCATCCTGCGACTTGCGCCGCGAACCAACCCTTCGGCCTCGCTTTCCGATTGACTGCCGACTCTCATCAGCTACCAACTTGCGTCGGTTGCCGACTTGCGTCGTCTGCCAACCTTCCGGCGTCGCCTTCCAACTCAACCTCCGACTGAATATCGGCATTAGATCCAACGGCCAGCCATCCTGTTGCTCTACGGCTTGCGCCTTCGAACAACCCTCCGGCCCAACCTTCCGGCCAACCTGCGGCTTGCGCCGCCGACTGACTTTCCGGCTCCGCCTTTCGACCGACCTGCGACCGTCGCCGCCTGCCGATCCTCCGGCCATGCCTTCCGATGAATCTCCAGCTTGCGCTTTTGATTCATCTTCCGGCTCGACCTTCCAGTCAACCTCCAGCTTGCGCCTTTGATCGGCCTTCCGGCCCTGCCTTCAAACCTAACCTCCGACTCTCATCGGTTGCTGCATCCGCCGACTCCGCCTTCCGACCTCTCTCCGGCTTGCGCCATCGATCAATCTTCCAGCTCAATCTTCCGACCTTTCTCCGGCTTGCGCCTTCAATTGATCTTCCAGCCCAACCGTTGCGCCAACCATCGGCTTGCGCTTCTGGTCTATTCTCCGATTGAACCGTTGTGCCAACCATCGACTTGCGCCGTGGCCGACTCTCCGATTGAGCCGTTGTGCCAACCATCGGCTTGCGCCTCTGGCCGACCCTCCGGCTGTGCCTTCCGGCCAGCCTCCGACTTTCGCCGAGTGCCAACCTTCCAGCTTCGCTTTCCGACTGGCTTCCGGCTTGCGCCGACTGCCAACCTTCCGGCTCTGTCCACGAACCCAACCTCCGACTCTCATCGGTTGTTGTGCCCTCCGGCTTTACCTTCCGGCCAATCTTGGACTTGCGTCTTCGATCAACCTTCCGGCTACCTTCCGGTCTGTCCGTCGACTTGCGCCGTCGATCAAACCTTCCAGCCCTGCCTTTGAACCCAACCACCGACTCGCTGCTCGGTCATCAGTTGAAGAGACATTAGGATTGG
>DAIRTY010000129.1:1218-6117 GCA_036803645.1 Acidobacteriaceae bacterium
CCGTGAAGTTGCAGCCAGTTGGTGAGCAGCGTGGGGAAGAGGGTGAGTTCGCGCATCGCAGGGGGTTGGTCTACTCCCATGTGCGTGCCATGGGCCCCAAGCTCGAAGATGTGCAGTTCCACGGGGACGCCGGCGGACTTTAGGGCCTCGTAAAACTCGGTGGCGTTGCGCGGGTCGACCGTCTTGTCTCCGGTGGTGGAGTAGATGAGGCAGGGACTGGTGTCGGTGGAGACGTGCTTGAACGGGTCGACGGCATCGATGGCGGCTTGCGTGGGGCGTGGGCCGATGAGGGTTTGCAAGGGAACTGTGCCGGAGCGGGTGTAGAGATCCAACGCGAGTACACCGTAGGAAATGATGGCGAAGTCGGGGCGGTCGGGGACGCGGTCGATGGGATCGGCGGCGGTGGGATCGCCAGGCTTGTGCGTGGTGGCCAAGTATGCGGAGAGATGACCGCCGGCGGAGAATCCCCAGACCCCGATCTGGTTGGGGTTTACTGCAAGCTCGGTGGCGTGCGAGCGGACGTAGCGGATGGCGCGCGAGGCGTCGAGCATGGGCGCGGGGTATGCGTATGCTGGCGCGAGCCGGTACTCCAGCACAAAGGCGGAGATGCCATGCGCAACGAGCCAGCGCGCCTCGGCCGCGCCCTCCTGCTCCATGACCTCATGGGTATAGCCTCCGCCGGGCATCACAATGACGGCGGAGTGCGGCCCGTCGCCCGAGGCAGGATAGGTGAAGAGCTTGGGGATGTCCCCCTCGGTTTTTCCCTGCGCCAACGGCGCGCCCGCAGGCCACAGAACAATGGAATTGGTGAAGCCGGTTGGCGGTGCAGTCTTCGTCGCGGCGACCTGAGACTGTGCGGCAAGGGGAATGGCGAGGAGAGAGAGGGCGGCGGCGATGAGGGGACGGTTCATAGCTCGAAAGCATAACGCAGCGATAAGACGTCTGGGAAACAACGCCGGAGCACGCGTTGATGGAACTAGCGAAAAGACGATATTCTTTGAGGCATGAATCGAACTGCGCTGGTTACCGGAGGGGCGCGTGGGCTAGGCGCAGCCATGGTCGTTGCTCTTGCCGAGGCGGGGTATCGCGTCGCGGTGAACTACTTTGCCAGCGCCGAGCGGGCCGAGCGGCTGTGTGCGGAGCTGGGCGCGCGCAAGCTGGTGGCGCAGGCCTTCCACGCCGACGTGCGCGACGAGGCCGCAGTGGCGCGGATGGTGCGCGAGGTGGAGGCGAGTCTTGCGCCCATCGACGTTGCGGTGCTGAATGCCACAGGGCCGCAGCCCATGCTCCCGATCGAAGAGCAGACCTGGCAGTCGTATGTGGACCAGCTTGAGTACTTCGTCAAGTCGCCGCTGCTGATTCTGCGCGCCGTGCTGCCGGGGATGCGGGAGCGGGGCTTCGGGCGGATCATCCAGATTGGCAGCGAGGTGGTGGAGCTGGGCAGTCCGCGCTTCGCCAACTATGTTGCGGCCAAGGGAGCGCAGATTGGGCAAACGCGCTCGTGGGCGCGCGAGCTGGGGCCAACCGGCGTGACGGTGAACCTGGTGGCTCCGGGCTGGATTCCGACCGAGCGGCACGCCAACGATCCGGAGGCCGACAAGCTGGCGTATGCGCAAGCCGTGCCTGTGGGACGCATGGGAGTGCCCGCCGACGTGGGGCGCGCGGTTGTGTTTCTGGCCAGCGACGAGGCTGGTTTTATTACCGGGCAGAAGATCTCGGTCAACGGCGGCAATACGCTGGAGTAAGCGCGGAAGGAAGCGAGACGACTCGCGCCTGATGGCTTGACGGCCACGGTGAGATAATCGAAGCGCCGCATGTGGAGTTTGATTCTGCGATGAAGCGAATTTTCACGCTCGTACTGGGCGCGTTGGCGTTGGTTGCCGTCGCGTTGATCTCGGCGTTCATCGCGATGCGGCTGGCCATCCATGGACGCGAGGCAGTGGTGCCCAATCTGAGCGGCCTGACCGTAGCCGACGCCAATAGTCTGGCCAGTCGCCAGGGGCTCGCACTCAATCTGGAGAACAGGTTCTACTCCGCCGACGTTCCCGCCGGGCGCATTCTGTCGCAGGACCCTGCGGCGGGCTCGCGCGTGCGTCGCGAGTGGCCGGTGCGCATTACCGAGTCGCTGGGCGGGCAGCGCGTGGAGATTCCCGACTTGACGGGCCAGACGGAGCGCGCCGCGACCATTGGCATTCGGCGGCTATCGCTGGAGCTGGGCGCGGTGGCGCACTTTGCCATCGCAGGCGACCCCGACGTTGTGCTGACGCAGACGCCGCCGGCCAACGCCAGCGGAGTCGATGGGCCGCGGGTCAGCCTGCTGGTCAGCGATCCCGCCAGCGCGCAGCCGAATGCGTATGCGATGCCGTCGCTGGTGGGGCTCAGCTTCTCCGCCGCCAACGTGCGCGCGGCCAGCGCCGGGTTGCATCTGGTCGCGGCGACGGAGAGCGCTTTGCCTGCCGCGACAACTGCTGCGGTACCCAGTGCAAGACCGGCGCAGAACGGACCGCCTGCTGCCGCGCCATCCGCCGCGACTGGCCATTCCTCCGGCATTGTTATGGCGCAGAGCCCACAGGCTGGACGACGTGTGGTGCAGGGCGACGTGGTGCATGTGACTCTGGGCCATTCCGCGCAGCCTGCCGCGGTGCCGGCTGCGACGCCTGCCACAGCGCCGGTTGCGACCCAATCAATGTGACTTCGACAGCGTGCGGGCGGTCGAACCAGCGGCACGCGCGTTGGTATGAACCTCATGCGAAGAGGGCGAACATGGGGGAGTCGAGTGGGATGGACTGGGTGGGGCCACCGATGCGGCCGGAGGCGGAGTCGCGGCGGAAGATGGTGATGGAGGCGGAGTCCTGGTTGCCGCAGAGGAGCCAGCGTTCGGAAGGGTCGAGGGTGAAGTGGCGCGGGGTTTTGCCGCCGCATGAGATGCGCTGGACGAGGGTGAGCGCGCCGTCGGCGGGGGCGATGCGGAAGACGACGAGCGAGTCTTCTCCGCGGTTGGAGGCGTAGAGGAAGTTGCCATCGAGCGAGATGGCGACCTCGGCGGCGGTGTTGCTGGCGACGGGGAAGTTGGGAGCGATGGTCTTGACGGGCGCACCGGTGTTGACGAGCAGACCCTTGGGGTCGGTTTGGGAGCTGGTAGTGGTCCAGAGGAAACGGTCGATGGTGGAGTCGAGCTCGTTGATGGAGTAGAGCCAGCGGCCGTTGGGGTGAAAGGCGATGTGGCGCGGGCCGGAGCCAGGACGGTTGTTGGAGAAGAGCGCGGGCGTGCCGAGGCGCGCGGTGGCCGGGTCGATGGGGAAGACAGAGATATGGTCGGAGCCGAGATCGTTGACCAGCAGGAAGCGGTTGTCTGGCGAGAGGTGGACGGAGTGAGGGTGGGGAATGTCCTGGCGAATGGCGTTGGGGCCGCGGTGGCCAAAGCGGCGGTCCTTATAGTCGATGCGGACTACCGGCTCGGTGAGTGCTCCGCTGGGAAGGACTCGGTAGGAGGCGATGGAGGAGCCGTAGTAGTTGGCGACGAAGGCAGCTTCGCCTGTGGCGTCGAGCGAGATGTAGCAGGGACCCGCGCCGGCGGAGGTGACATGGTTGATGGGCCTGAGCGCGCCAGTTGCGGAGTCGACGAGGAAGCTGGTGATGGAGGCGGAGGCGTCGTTGACGGCGTTGACGGCGTAGAGGTGGCGATGGCCTACGGTGTTGGGTGAGATGGCGAGGAAGGACGGACGCAGGGTTTCGGCGACCAGGATTGGGGGCGTGAGAAGACCGGAGGCAGGATCGAAGCGGGAGAGATAGATTCCGCGAGCGATGCCCTTCGCGGTGTCGGTGCCGAAGTAGACGAAGACGGGCTGCGGGGGAATGGGTTTCTTGCGAAAGGGCGCGAGAAAGGACTGGGCTGCGGCGAGGCGCGGTGCGACGGCGATTGCGGGGAGAGAGACGAGAAATCGGCGACGGGAGAGCATTTTACGGTGACTCCATCTGAATTCAGGCACCGTGGTAGAAAGCTATGCGCGGTGCTGGCGAGGCGAAACCTATCGGGGTCCTTCGACTGCGCAACTCGCGATGAGACCGCGAGTTGCTCCGCTCAGGATGACAACAAAAACAAAGATCGGCAAAGCTACGCGCAGCAGTAGGACTTATGCGGCGGGCTCGCCGGGAAGCTGAATCTGGAGTTCTATTTCCGGCTGTTCGTTCTGGTGGATGATGGGGAGGCTGGGGAGTTTGGTGGTTCCTCCAGCCTCGCGGACGACGGCGTTGGCGAGGTCCAGGACCTCATCGACGGTGAGGGTGTAGATCTCGCGGCCGTTATCGTATCCGGACTCGATGGCCTGCTTTAGATAGCGACCGGCGATCTGGGCGGCGAGCGCGTCGGTGATGATGTTTCCGGTGCGGCGCTTCTGCTCGACCCAGGCGATGTTGGGCAGGGCGATCCAGACGGGGTGGCCGTTGACGGCGAAACGGATGTCGGTCGAGTCGGCGTGGCGCGTGGCGATGGCGACGATGGTGCCCTTCCAGACGCAGTGCAGCGGCTCGTTGGTCCAGCGATCGGAAATGGTGAAGTCTTCGTACATGAGATTAGCTTAGTGGAGCGGGTTGGCCGGGGCAAGGATGGAACGCCTGGCAATGCTGGAGATGATGGTTCGAGTTGAAAAAGCTGCCCAGGACCAACACGAGAGGTGCATGTCATCTGTTCGTCCTTTGTTCGATTTTTGTTCTCCCCCTCCCCCTGCCATCCCCCCTTGGCGGTGGATGGGTGCGTAAGTGGATTGTTATGTGGTGGCCACAGGGAAAAGATAGATAATGAAACATTTAGTAGTAAGCGGTTTGGAATCAATCGGTTGTGCGGACTGTGGCTGGCCAAAAGATTGATTGCATGGAGGTTGCGGATAAAATATTCCGGAC